>NZ_JBHMDO010000011.1:0-3071 GCF_042431225.1 Paenibacillus aurantiacus
GAACGCCTTCTTGGATGCGGTCGAAGGCCGGCCGGAGCAGGTCATGCGGATCGCGAGCCTAGCGCAGACGTTCGCGAGCGGCGAAGCGCTGACGGCGAAGCAGGCCGGGCGGTTCCGCCGGCTGCTGCACGAGCCGAACGGAACGCGTCTGATCAACCTGTACGGACCGACCGAGGCGACGGTGGACGTGACGCATTTCGATTGCACGGCATACGAGATGCTGGACACGGTGCCGATCGGCGCGCCGATCGCTAACACGCGGCTGTACGTGGTCGGAGCGGGAGATCGGCTGCAGCCGATCGGCCTGGCCGGAGAGCTGTGCATTGCCGGGGACGGCTTGGCGCGGGGATACGTGAACCGGCCGGAGCTGACGAGCGAGAAGTTCGCCCCGAATCCGTTCGAGCCGGGGGAGCGGATGTACCGGACGGGCGACTTGGCCAGGTGGACGGAGAGTGGGCAGCTAGAGTATCTGGGCAGGTTCGACCACCAGCTGAAAATCCGGGGCAACCGGATCGAACCCGGGGAGATTGAAGCGGCGCTGCTGAAGCACGAAGCGGTGACGGAAGCGATCGTGACCGGAGTAAGCGATGCTGCCGGGATGGAGGCGCTGTGCGCATATTACGTCGCTTCGGCGGAAGCCACGGCGGCAGAGCTGCGGGATTGGATTAGCGGAAGCTTGCCTTCGTATATGCTTCCGACGTATTTCGTGCGGCTGACGTCGATGCCGCTGACCGCAAGCGGGAAGGCAGACCGCAAAGCGCTGCCGAAGCCGCAGGACGGCGCGATGGAACGCGCGGCGTACGAAGCGCCGGTCGGGCAGCTGGAAGCGGAGCTTGCGGAGCTGTGGCGGGAGCTGCTCGGCGCCGAGCGGATCGGGCGTCACGATCATTTCTTCGAGATTGGCGGTCATTCCTTGACGGCGAATCAATTGACGGCGCGGATCCACCGGGCGTTCGGCGTTACGCTTCCGCTTGGCGATGTCTTCCGTTCGCCGACGCTGGCGGCTCTGGCGGCTAGGGTGGCTGCAGCATCGCGTAACGTCATGGCCGCAATCGAGCCGGCACCTGCGCGTGAGCGCGATCCGTTGTCTCCGGCGCAGAGCCGCATGTTCGTCCTGAACAAGCTGGAAGAGGGCGGATTAGCTTACAATCTGCCGGCTGCCTTCGAGCTTCGCGGCGAATTGGAGCCTCGTCGTCTCGAAGAAGCGTTCCGGGCGCTCATCGCGCGGCACGACGCGCTGCGGACTTCGTTCGCGATGACTGACGAGGGGCCGGCGCAAACGATTCATGCAGAAGCGCCGTTCGGTTTGCCGTTCGAACAGTCTGCTGGACGGTGGCTGGGTGCGGAGGAGGAGGCGATCGAAGCGCTGTTCCGAACGTTCGTCCAACCGTTCGATCTGGCGAGCGCGCCATTGATGAGGGCGAAGCTGATTCGCTTGGCGGCCGACCGGCACGTGCTATTCTTCGATATGCATCATATTGTCGGAGACGGTGTATCGGCTGCCATACTTCATGATGAGCTGCTTGCTTTGTATGAAGGCTCGACGCTGCCGGATCAAAAGCTGAGGTATCGCGATTATGCGTACTGGCGGCTTCTGACAGTGGACAGCGAAGCTTCCCGTAAGCAGGAAGCGTATTGGCGCCGCCAAATGTCCGGCGAACTGCCGATGCTGGATATGCCGCTCGATTACGCGCGCCCGACGATTCGAAGCTCGGCCGGCGGCCGCATTGGGTTCGAACTGCCCGCGCGACTGACGACTAGCGTGAAGCGGATGGCCGTCGCAGTCGAGGCGACCCCGTTCATGGTGCTGCTCGCAGCCTTCCAAGCGCTGCTGGCTAGATATGCGGGTCAAGATGAGATCATAGTCGGGACGCCGACGGCAGGGCGAGCCGACGCCGAGCTGGAGCGGATCGTGGGCATGTTCGGCAATACGCTGGCGCTGCGCGGTCGGCCGGAAGCGAGCAAACCGTTCGACGTGTTCTTGGCGGAAGTGAGGGAGATGGCCATTCAGGCGTTCGAGCATGCGGATTATCCGTTCGAAGCGCTCGTTGAATCGTTGGCCGTCAGAAGGGAAACCGGCCGCAATCCGCTGTTCGACGCCATGTTCGCGATGCAGAATATGCGGCGGGCGGAGAAGAAGATCGAGGGCGTCGAGTTTAGCATGCTGGATGTCCATCCGGGGGTCGCGAAATTCGATCTGCTGCTCGAAATCGCCGAAGCGGGCGATGGATATCGCTGCGGATTGGAATACAGTTCGCAGCTGTTCAAGGCGGAGACGATGCGCAAGCTGGCGGAGCGGTTCGTCCTGCTGCTGGAAGCGGTCGTCGCGGAGCCCGGCGTTCGTATCGGCTCGATAGACTTGCTCACCGAAGATGAGCGCATGAAGCTGATGACTACGTTCAATGTAACTGCGATGCCATATCGGTCGGACAGAATGCTGCATGAGCTGGTGGAAGAGCAAGCCGATCGGATTCCAGAACGGGTGGCGCTGACGTTCGGCGACGTCTCGCTAACACACGGGGAGCTGAACGGGCGGGCGAATCGTCTGGCGCGGCAGCTCCGCCGCAAGGGTGTCGGCGCGGAGATGATCGTGGCCGTGGCGATGGAGCGTTCGGCGGAGATGATGATTGGGCTGCTGGCGGTATTGAAAGCGGGCTGCGCGTATATGCCGCTGCCGCCAGAGCTGCCGCCGCAGCGGATGGCTTACATGTTGGCGGACAGCGGAGCGCGGCTCGTGCTGACGCAAGGCGGGCTCGCGGGCAAGATGACGGAAGCGCTGGCGGGGACGGGAGCGGAGCTGCTTGTCGTGCAGGCCGGCGACGGGATTCGTACGGAGTCTGCCGCCAATGCGGAGGCGGACGAAGCGGGGAACCTGACCCGTGAAGGAACGCCGCGAAGCGCGGCGTACGTCATCTACACGTCCGGCTCGACGGGTATGCCCAAAGGCGTGCTGGTGGAGCACCGGTCGGTGGTCAACCGGCTGAGCTGGATGCAGAATGCCTACCCGCTGAGCGAGCGCGACGTGATTTTGCAGAAGACGCCTTACAGCTTCGACGTCTCCGTATGGGAGC
>NZ_JBHMDO010000012.1:0-126374 GCF_042431225.1 Paenibacillus aurantiacus
TTTTTTAAAAAAACCGGGGGTATCCCAAGGTCATCTTTTGATGACTTTTGGGACACCCCCTTTTGTATACGGCGATAGGGTGGAGGCGCGACAAGAAGGCATGATCCGCCTCGGATCATGCCTTTTATCTGCTGGTTCTCATATTGTGAAATTCGCAATTGGCTTCTTCAGCTGCTCGGCATTCGCCTGCATATCGCCGCCAGAGTATAGCACGTTGTTCGAGCTTTGCAACGCCTCAATCGTGGCGACTTTATCGCGAGGTAGGTTGCGAGACGCCAGAGACGGCGAGTTCCGCCTCGTCCTTGGAATGCTCGTCAAGCGCCAAATCCGCCATCGAGACGATGCCGACCAGCTTATCGTTCTCCAGGACCGGCAGGCGGCGAATTTGCTCGTCCGCCATCAGCTTGGCCGCTTCCTTGATGCTTGTATCCGGCTTGACGCTGATGATCCGTTTGCTGAGCACGTCCTCGACGGTAAACGATTGTTTGTGTTTGTTCTCGGCGATGCCGCGGACGACGATATCCCGGTCGGTCACGAGACCAACGCACCGGTCGCCTTCCACGACGGGGATAACGCCGACGTCGCTGTCGCGCATGAGAGCCGCTACGGTACGAATATCTTCCTTCAGGCCGACCGTCTTCACGTCCGACGTCATGATTTCGCGAATGTTGTGTGCCATTTTGGAAATCTCCTCCTTAGGGTGTTCTCATGTCCTATATACCCACGAGGGAGGACGGGCAATCGGATCTCCTAGGCAAGTACCGGATGGGATGGTCCAGACGTTGGCAGAATAAAGGCATTCGGCGCGAGAAGCCATCAATCGTGGAGGGAGGCGCATGCATGAGGGAGCTCGTACTTGGCCTGCTGGCTGGCGTCATCGTCGGCATCGTATTCAAGCTCATCCGGCTGCCGATTCCGGCGCCGCCCGTCTTATCCGGGGTAATCGGAATTGTCGGCGTATATCTTGGGGGGCTGGCTGGTCAGTGGATCATTCAGCATTGGCGTTGAAGCAAGCCAAGGTGTGTATGGGTGGTACAAAGCGACAAAAAGGCGGTTGCTCTCGTACCGAGAACTTCCGCCTTTTTCACTAATGGGTGGTCTTGACGCCGCACACTGACAATGGCCGGGTGCGAACGCGGCTTATGAAGCCGCGCGTTTCATCCCGGAAGAAGCCGGTTCTTCGACCGCTTGCGGGACGCGTTTGATGAAGAACGACAGGGCCAGGCCGAGCACGGCGATGCCGACGATGACGAGGTAGGAATCGTTGATGCCCATAATCGAAGCCTCGGTAACCATCTGCGCCTGCGTAGCGCCTTCTGTGCCTCCAGACGCCATCATGTCCTTCATGTGCGTCGTCGTCCGGTTGGTCATGACCGTGACGAGCAGCGAGGTGCCGACCGCGCCGGCTACTTGGCGGATTGTGTTGGAGATCGCCGTCCCATGCGCGTTCAAACGGTTCGGCAGCTGGTTCAAGCCGGCGGTCTGAATCGGCATCAGCAGCAGCGCCATCCCGATGCGTCGCGCGGTCGACATGAGCAGCAGGTAAGTGTAGCTTGTCGAATCCGTCAGGTTGATGAAACCGAGCGTCGTGACAATCGTCACGATCATGCCGATGACGGACAGCCATTTGGCGCCGAAGCGGTCGAACAGCTTGCCGGCGACCGGCATCATGAAGCCCATTACTAGCGCGCCCGGAAGCATAAGCAGACCGGATTCCAGCGCCGTGTAACCGCGCGCGTTCTGCAGGTAGAGCGGCAGCAGCATCATGTCCGCGTACATGACCATCGTGACCGCAATGTTGATGATGGTTGTCAAGGAGAACATACTGTACTTGAATGCCCGCAGATCAAGGAGCGGTTCGCGGGTGCTCAGCTGACGCCACGTGAACAGCGCCAGCGACACGATGCCCGCTGCGATTGTCAGCAGCACCTCCGCGCTCGACCAGCCCAGGCTGCCCGCCCGGCTGAAGCCGAACAGCAGGGAGCCGAATCCGATCGTGGACAAAATGACGCTTAACACATCAAGATGCGTGTGGACGCGTTCCGATACATTTCGCAAATAGATGAAACCGCAAGCAATAACGATGAGTGCAAGCGGAATCATGCCGTAGAACATCGTCTCCCACGCGTAATTCTCCAGAATGTAACCGGCCAGCGTAGGTCCGATCGCCGGGGCGAAAATGATCGCAAGTCCCATCATCCCCATCGCGGCGCCGCGTTTCTCGGGCGGGAACAGCACAAGGATAACATTGGTCAGCAGCGGCATGATAATCCCGGCGCCGGCAGCTTGAATCATTCGTCCGGTTAGCAGGACGGGGAAGTCCGATGCCAAGGCGGATACGACGGTGCCGACCAGGAAGATCATCATCGAAGCCTGGAAGAGCTGCCTCGTGCTGAAACGCTGCATGAAATACGCCGTAATCGGGATCAGCACCCCATTGACCAGCAGGTAGCCCGTCGTCAGCCATTGGGCGGTTGCGGCGGTAATATCCAAGTCTTTCATAAGCTCAGGGGTCGCCACGCTCATGATCGTCTGGTTCAGCGTCGCGAGAAAGGCGCCGATGATCATGACGAACAAGATCGGCCCTCGCTTTATTGAGCCCTGGTTTGCTTCCGTACTTTTACTCACTTTCTCCATCCTCTCCGCATTCTCTATGGACTTAATTTACAATGTGTTAGATAATTAACACGTTATAAATTAGATTATAAGCAGAAAGCCGCATCTTACAAGCGACGCAATGGGGCAGAACTGTAAAGTAATCATCGTTCCCCTTCAATGTTGTTGCTTAGTAGGCATTTATAAGACAGAGTACGATGAAAGTGTAAATTAGATTGCGGAAAGGAACTTCGCCTAATGAATCATGACAAGCCTCGCACAGATCCAAGGATTGTTCGAACCCGCCAATTGTTGAAAGACGCCTTCGTCGACTTGCTGCAGGAGATGGATATCGAGAAGATATCGGTGAACAAGATCGCCGAGCGCGCGACGATTAACCGGGTTACCTTCTATCTACATTATCGCGATATTCCCGATATGCTGGAGAAGATGGCCGATGAGATGATCGAGGACATTCAGCAGGCGGTTAACCGCAGGCCCGTTCATCCGAATTCGGCAGTTGACGAGGACGAACTAGCAATGCTCAGTCTGCTCGAGCATATTGCCGAGCATGCGAAATTTTTCAAAGTTGTCTTGGCCTCGAGAAGAACGCCAATCTTTACGGAACGATTGCTTCGCATGCTATCCGAGACCGTTCGGCAACGACTCGAGAGTGGACGTCCTTCCTTCGTCAATACGGCCGGCGTTCAGAAGGATATCGCGATCTGGTACAGTTCCGCCGCCTTGATCGGCACGATCGTCTCCTGGGTGCGCAACGACATGCCGTATACGCCGCATTTTCTGGCGCAGCAGTTCTCGCTGCTGCGTACTCATCATCAGTAGGCGGCGGAACAGCAGGGCAGTCGCCTGCTAGCGGACGGCTGCTCTTTCCTTCATCTGCTCGGGTCAACGGGCGAAGAAGATTGCGGACTGGAGAGGGTTGACAGATCATCGTGCGAACGGTATGCTTTTCATATTCGTAATAATTACAAATTAATATTCCGCTCATCCTGGTTCGCCTGGACGCGATTATTCATAGCCATCAGGGTAGCGTGCGTTTGCTTGCGGAGTCGCTCGAGGAATATCGGCCGCATGCCAAACTGGAGGAATGGAAGGGCGAAAGGCAGCTGCATGTTATAATATCGTAATAATTACGACTATGAAAGAGGTGGTGCGTTAAGAAATCCACATTTGTTCGCTATATAGAGGGATTCCCCCGCATGTCGTCATGTTGTCAATTCGTAATAATTACATATCGCATCATCGGGAAACTTACCTGCAATTGAAGGTCCAATGGGCATGTCAATCAAACGCGTAAAGGGTAGTGGCGATGAAACAAGAAATCGAATTTATCAAGTTCAGTCCGACGCAGAACATGACGGTTCTCGTGAAGACGGATCATCCGGCCGCGCAATGGCCGCGAATCGCCTCGCAGGTGATGTCCTATGACAGCGTCTATGCGGAACAGGTCGGGTTCATCGGGCGGGCCGCCCGAACCGGTGCCGACGCGCGGTTGACGATGGCTGGCGGCGAGTTTTGCGGTAATGCATGCATGTCGCTCGCCGTCTACCATGCGGCGGAACGAGGGCTGGCGGCGGATGATATCGCGCATGTCCAACTGGAAGCCTCGGGCACGGAGCAGCTTGTCTCCTGCCATGTGACAAGGGGTTCGGATGCCTATATATGCCGGATCGATATGCCTTCGCCAAGACAGATCGAACAGCGGACGATATCATTCGATGGCTCCGAACTCGACATCGCGATCGTGCGCTATCCGGGATTTATCCATCTTGTCGTTGAACGTGAACGGTTCGATGATGAAGCGCGAGAGAAGGTGCAGGCACTGGCCAAGCTGCTCGGTGTCGCGACCGGGGCTCCGCTGATCGGCGTCATGCTGTACAACCCTGCGATCAGCGAGATGGCCCCGCTGATCTATGTGCCTTACCTCGAGAGCTTAGTCTGGGAACGGGGCTGCGGCTCCGGTACAGCTTCGGTCGGGGCTTACTTAGCTTGGCAGCATAAGCGCGACATTGCCCAGGATATCCGTCAGCCCGGCGGGATCATCCGCGTCTTCGCCGTTCATCATCCCGAATCGCCAGGCAGCGTCGCGATCGAGGGGGCTGTTCATATCGTCGCGCACGGCAAGGCATATATCGATATCTAGGACGATTGTCTATTCATTCGGGGAGGGGAAGGAATGAAGACCATACATAAGCTTCATGCGGATCTCGGTGACTTTGCTCATCAGTTCGCCGATTTATCATGCGATTATAACCGGGCACTTCACCACAGTAATGAGCTGGAGCGGTTGATCGACTGGTATTCCGCATGGATTACGGACGCCGATAATCAATCGGCTTGGGAGCGCCTTACGGAACAGGAACCGGGCGAGCTTGACCGATTAGCGACGGCGGTTCGGCGTGATTCGGCTCGCTGCGTGGCGATGCTGGAGAAGGTGAGGGCGGTCAGACTGCTGCAAGGCGAGACGACGGCTGCTGCCTACTTCTCGGACATCGAGGCGCGGATCGAGGAGGAGTTCGGCCGCTTCCGGGTGACCTCGGCGTCCAAGGTGCTGCTGGTCGGCTCGGGCGCGTTCCCGATGACCCCGCTCTACATTGCCAGGCAGACCGGTGCGCAGGTGGTCGGAATCGACATCGATGAGGAGGCGATCGAGCTGGGACGAAGCGTGATCGCGAAGCTGGGGGCAGCACTGCCAATTCTGCTGGAACGCGCATCCCTAGAAGAACTGGACTTCACGGCCGAGGCGACCCACGTGATCTTCAGTTCCACCGTAGGGCTGAAATACGAGCTGCTCGATCGTCTCCACGCGCTGACGAAAGACGCAGTCGTCGTGGCGATGCGTTACGGCGATGGGTTCAAGTCGTTGTTTAACTACCCGATGGAGAACGTCGATACCGGGAGATGGAGACTTGCCGAGTGTCTGAAGCGCCCGGATCGCGTGTTCGATATTGCATTATATTTGAAAGCTTCGGCTTATGGGCGGGAGGACAAGGAGACATGAGCGAGTTCGACCGGATTTTGCTGCTAGGCACAGGGCCGGCTTCCATCCAGCTTGCCGTCGCGTGCCGACGGATGTGGCAATCTCGCGTAGCCATCGCCGGACGCGAGTCCGTGCGGTCGGCGGCTTTCTTCGAGGCGATGCATGCGGGCCATTCGCTTGCCTCCGCGAGCGTGCAGAATGACCAGCACTACGCCATGGCGGGCGAATGTGTCTTCGATGGCGTATTCCGAGGCTACGAGACGGTCCAGGGACAATGGGATACGCTCATTCTCGCCGTCACGGCGGATGCTTATCTCGAGGTGCTGAAGCGGCTGCCGCCGGGCGTGCTTCGCGAGGCCAAGTGTCTCGTGCTCGTCTCGCCGACCTTCGGCTCGAACCGGCTGGTCCACAGCTATATGCGGAGCATCAGGCCGGATGCCGAAGTCATTAGCTGCTCGACCTACTTCGGCGATACGCGGTGGCTGAACGGCGATCCGACCAATCGGGTAATCACGGCCGCGGTGAAGCGCAAAATCAACCTTGGGTCGACGGAAGCGCGATCGGTGAATGTCCGCCGCCTGCAAGCGGGCTTCGCGCGGCTGGGCATCGCCGCGGACATACTGAATTCGCCGCTTGCGGCCGAGACGCGCAATATTTCGCTGTACGTCCATCCGCCGCTGTTCATGAATACGTTCGCCCTGCAGGCGATATTCGAGCCGGGAGACATCCCGAAATACGTATACAAAATGTTCCCGGAAGGGCCGATCACGCCATCGCTCATCGGCGACATGCTGGCGCAGTGGAACGAGATGATGGGCATCGTGGACCGCCTGCGCATCCCGCGCCTGAATTTGCTGCAATTCATGACAGACGACAATTATCCGGTACGGCCGGAGAGCTTGCCTCGCGCGGAGATCGAGCGGTTCGAGCAGCTGGAGCCGATCCACCAGGCGTATCTGCTGTACGTCCGGTATGCGTCGCTTCTAATTGATCCATTCTCGGAGCCTGACAAGGAGGGGCGTTATTACGATTTCTCCGCGGTCCCGATCCGGCCGGTCTTCGTGAACAAGGAGGGCTGCCTGGACATCCCGCGCATGCCGAAGGAAGACTATTACCGCATCAAAATCATCCAGGGCATCGCCCGTCACCTTGGCGCGGAATGCCCGACGATCGATCGATTTATCGATAAGTATGAAGAGACGATTCGTCGAGCAGCGGCTGCGAGCTATGTCGTGCCGTTATCGGAGGCGTTCGCCGTGCAGACATTCGAGGAAGACGTGAAGAGGATTTGCGACAATTGGGAGGTATAGACGTGAAAGTTAGACATCGTGCCGCCATCATCGGCATCGTGGCGTCTGTCATGATTTTGCTGGCAGGCTGCAGTGCGGGCGAGAAGGCGACGACGGCCGCGGATACGGCGCCCGCGAACGTGCCGTCGGAACTAATTTACGCGACGGCGAAAGATATCCAAGATATGAATCCGCACATATACTCCGGCTCGATGCCGGCGCAAGGCATGGTGTACGAATCGCTCGTCGAGAACGCGAAGGAGGGCATTCAGCCTATGTTGGCTGAATCTTGGGAAATCTCGGTTGACGGCAAGATGTATACGTTTCATCTGCGCAAGGATGTGAAATTCCACGACGGCGAACCGTTCAATGCGGAAGCCGTCAAGCTCAATTTCGAAGCGGTATTGCAAAACGCGGAGAAGCATTCGTGGATCAAACTGACGACCAAGTTGACAGACATCCGCGTCGTAGATGAGTTCACGGTCGAGTTGACGCTATCCGAGCCGTATTATCCGGCATTGATGGAGCTATCCATGACGAGGCCGTTCGTGTTCTTGTCCCCGAAGGATTTCAAGAATGGCGGCACCAAGGATGGCGTGAATGGCTTCCACGGCACGGGGCCGTATGTGCTCGCCGAGCACCGAATCGACCAGTATGCCGTCTTTGAGGCGAACGACTCGTACTGGGGCGGCGCGCCGGCCATCAAGAAGGTGACGGCCAAGGTGCTGCCTGCCGGGGAGACGACCTATCTGGCTCTGCTGAAGGGCGAGGTGAACTTCGTCTTCACGGACGACCGCGGTGCGGATAGCATCGACGTCGAAGCAATGAAGCAGTTGGAGAAGACCGGAGACTATCAGGTCGTACGCAGCGAAGCCATGAATACGAAGATGATCGTGGCCAATACCAGCCAAACGGCAAGCCCCGTCAGCGAGACGGTTGTTCGCGAAGCGATCTGGCATGCGATCGACCGGGAGACGATCAGCCGCGACATCTTCGGCGGCGTGGAGACGCCGGCGAAGAAGCTGTTCTCGGATAACGTACCGTACGCCAATCCCGACTTGAAGCCGCGCGGCTATGATTTGAACGCGGCGTCCGGGCTGTTGGAGAAGGCGGGCTGGTCCCTGACGGAGGGGGAGCAGATTCGCGTCAAGAACGGCAAGCCGCTTGCGGCGAGCTTGTATTACGACAGCAATTCCGCTTCCCAGAAGACGCAGGCAGAATTCATACAGAGCGAGCTAAAATCGATCGGGATGGAGCTTACGGTCATCGGCGAAGAATCCTCATCGATCGCCAGCCGTCGTTCGAGCGGCGACTATGACCTGCTGTTCAATCAGACGTGGGGATTGGCTTATGACCCGCAGAGCACGATCGCCGCCTTCACATCAGCCTCTTCCTATCTGCATGCGACGAGCGGAATCGCCGAGGCAGATGAGCTCTACCGGAAGATCGAGGACGTCATGGTATCCACGGACGAGACGGCGCGAACGTCGCTGTATGCCGACATTATGGCCATCGTTCATGACGAGGCGGTCTTCATCCCGATCACGAGCGGCGGCGTGACCGTCGTGGCGCCGAGCCAATTGCAGGGGATCGCGTTCAAGCAAACCCAGTTCGAGCTGCCGTTCGAACATATGCATTTTGAATAGCGAGGCGGGGGCCGAATGGGCGCGTATTTGATCAGAAGGTTATTGGTCGCCATCCCGATGCTCGTCGTCGTGTCGTTCCTGACGTTCCTCCTGATTCATCTGTCCCCGATGGATCCGGCCGAAGTCGTCTTGCACGCGCAGGGCGTGCCAGTGCCGACAGATTCCTTGATCGCCCAGACCCGGGTGGAGCTGGGCCTGAACGATCCGCTATGGGTCCGGTATGCAAAGTGGGCGGCGGACTGCCTGCGCCTGGACTTCGGCCGTTCTTATGTGACGGGAGAGGCGGTCTGGACGCTGGTTGGACCGGCGTTCCTTCATACGCTGCAGCTGACGCTGGCTTCATCGGCCGCCATCATCGCGGCGTCGATCCTGCTCGGCGTCGCGTGTGCGGTGCAGGCGGGGAAGCTGCTCGATCGATCGTCGAGAGGCATCGCCTTCGTCTTGACCGCGATGCCCTCGTATTGGCTCGCGTCTCTGCTTATCTGGCTGGTGGCCGTGAAGCTGGATCTGCTGCCGACGAGCGGCATGGATTCCTGGGCGAGCTTTATTTTGCCGGTGTTGGTCATGACGCTTGGCTATGCGGGTATCTACTTCCGCACTGTCCGCAGCTCGATGCTCAGTCAGCTTCATGAGGGCTACGCGCTGTACGGCAGGGCAAGCGGGCTGAGTGAAGCCGTAGTGACGAGGCATATCGCGCGGAACTCGCTGCAGGTGGCGATCGCGGTGTTCGGCATGGCGGTCCCGACAATCTTGGGCAGCACGGTCGTCATCGAGAATGTATTTGCATGGCCGGGACTTGGGAGGCTGGGCGTCAAAGCGATATTAAGCCGGGATTTGCCGATTATTCAAGCCTATGTATTCATCGTCGCCGTGTCGTTCGTGATGTTCAATGCCATGGCAGACCTGCTGCAAGCCGCCTTGAACCCCCGGCTTAGGAAGGAACTCTGATGCGCGTATTACGAAACCTATGGAACGATAAACTCGGCATGACGGCGCTGCTCGTCGCCGCCGCTACGCAATTGGCCGGGATTTGCGCACCCTGGCTGGCGCCGCATGATCCGCTGGCCGTCAATATGAAGCTTCGCTATGCGTCGCCGTCCTGGTCGCATTGGCTCGGTAACGATCAGCTGGGCAGATGCCTGTTGTCCCGGCTGCTCTATGGCATCCGTCCGAGCGTACTGTGGGTAATGCTTGCCTTGATCGTATCGGTCGCGATTGGCGCGCTCGTCGGCTTCGCGGCCGGCTTCTTCAGAGGGTGGGTAGATGCGGCTCTGATGCGGATTTGCGATGTAATGCTCGCTTTCCCCGGCTACGTGATGACGCTTGCGATTGTCGGGATGCTCGGCCCGGGGCTGGACAATATTCTGATCGCGTTCGCCGCGATGAAGTGGCCGTGGTTCGCTCGCGTCATCCGTACGTCCGTCCTGCAATACTCGGATTCGGACTACATCAAGTTCGCCCGCTTATCCGGCAGCGGACCGCTGCGCATTATCCGCAAGCATCTGTTTCCGGTCGCGTTCGCGGATGTGGCCGTTCTCTCCAGCAGCTCGCTCGGCTCGATGATTCTGCAAGTGTCCGGATTGTCTTTCCTTGGGCTTGGCATTCAAGCGCCTCATGCGGAGTGGGGCATGATGCTGAGCGAAGCGAGCGAAGTCATGTTCACGCGGCCCGAGCCGATGCTCGCTCCAGGCCTCGCCGTCATCGTCGTCGTGTCGGCGTTCAATTTTCTGGCCGATACGCTGCAGACGGCGCTTGATCCGAAGCTGATCTCCTCCGGGAAGAAGCAGCGCCAGCGGGAGGTGGAGGCGGTCGCCTATGAATATACTCGAGGTTAATCAGCTGAATATCCGGGATTCGAAAGGAGACCGCGTCCTCGTACAAGACAGCTCCTTCCACGTTAGAGAGGGGAGCTGTCTGGCGATTGTCGGCGAGAGCGGGAGCGGGAAGTCGCTCATGTGCAGGGCGATCATGCGGCTGCTTCCGTCCGGGATTCGCCAAACCGGAGAGATCGCGTTCCGAGGCGAGCGTCTGGACGGGCTATCCGAACGCGAGATGAGCGCCCTGCGGGGGCGGAGGATTTGTCTCATTCCGCAGAACGGCATGCGCGCATTCGATCCGTCCTATCCGGTCGGCGTTCATGCACGGGAGACGCTTCGCCGGCATTACGGCTGGGGTAGAGGCGTCGCCGATGCGAAGATGACGGCAGCCATGGAGAGCATCATGCTTTCGGATGCGGCCGAACTGCTTGGCAAGTATCCGCATGAGTTGTCGGGCGGCATGCTGCAGCGAATCATGATCGCGCTGTCGATCGTGCTGGAACCGGATCTTATTATTGCGGACGAACCGACGACGGCGCTCGATATGATCACTCAATTCGAGGTTGTGCAGCAGCTGATCGCGGTACGCGAGCGGATCGGGAGCGGGAGTTCGATGCTGCTCGTCTCTCATGATCTCGGCGTCGTGGAGCAGCTTGCGGACGAAGTCGCGGTGATAAAAGACGGTAGTATCATCGAGCGCGGAGCAGCGCGCGTGATTCTCTCGGACGCCCGGCACGCCTATAGCCGGCAGCTTGCTACGGCCAGGCAAGCGCTTCGGGGCACATTCCGGAGCATGATGGGGGAGGAGATTTGATGCTGGTCGTAGATAGCGTGGACAAAAGCTACCGCAGACAAGGATGGCTTATGAAAGAGCGTCATCAAGTGCTGCGCGGCATCTCCTTTGAATGCAAAGAGGGGAGCTGTCTAGGCATCATCGGAGAGAGCGGCAGCGGCAAATCTACGCTTGGCCGACTGCTATTGGGCTTGGAGAAGGCCGACCGAGGTATGGTCTTACTGGACGGGGTTCCCACTGCGGATCGCCGTTCAAGAGGGAGCATCAGCGCCGTCTTTCAAGATTACGCCTCTTCGATCAATCCTTTCTTTACGGTGGAGGATGCGATCCTCGAACCGCTATGGATGACGAAGGTGCCGCGACACGAGCTGCGCCGCAAGGTCGACGAACTCCTGCTGCAAGTCGGCTTGCCGAATTCCTATCGGGCCAAGTTCCCGCATGAGCTGTCTGGCGGGGAAGCCCAGCGGGTATGCATCGCCAGAGCGATCGCGACGGAACCGAGATGGATCGTCTTCGACGAAGCGGTCAACGCGCTGGACGCTTCCGTTCAGCTCCAGGTGCTGGAGCTCTTGAAGGTGCTGCGAAACGAGCATGGGACGGGATATATCTTCATCACGCATGACATCCAGGCGGCGACGTATTTGTGCGATGACGTGATGATTGTCAGGGCAGGCCGAATCGAGGAGCGGCTTCCGGTTAGCCGGCTTGCGCACGCGCAATCGGAATATGCGAAGAAGCTGCTCCGGATGGTGATCTGAACCTGCCCGCGCCGCAGACGGCAATAATAGAAATGTTAAATCTCTTGGATCGTGTAGGAGGAAACGGTGGTGAGCGGAGCTTTAACATGGCCTTTCGTGCGGCTGTATCTATTGGCGCTATTGTTCTTCAGCGCGAACGCGATATTGAATGTCATTATTCCGCTGCGAGGCGGCCAATTGGGGGCCAGCAACGCTGCGATCGGCGTCATCATGGGCGCCTATATGCTGACTGCCATGGTCTTGCGGCCGTGGGCGGGTCAAATCATCCAGAAGCACGGTCCTCTGAAGGTACTGCGCCTCATTCTAACTATTAACGGATGCGCGCTGCTCCTCTATACGTTTACCGGCTTGGGCGGCTATTTCGTCGCCCGCGTGATGCAAGGCGCGTCGACGGCGTTCTTCTCGATGGCGCTGCAGATCGGTATTCTCGACGCGCTGCCGGAGAAGGAACGCTCGCAGGGCATTTCGCTCTATTCGTTGTTTACGTACATGCCGGGCATCGTCGGGCCGATCATTGCATTGAGCTTGTGGCAGACAGGCGGTATGGCCGATTTGACGTGGATGCTGATCGGAATCGCTGTCTTCACGGGGCTCTTCGGATTCCGGGCGACGCGCGGAGACGGGAAGCTGCGGTCGGCAGCCGATCCGGATAAAGAGGGCGTCCGCGTTGCCCAATCATGGGGACAGCTCATTCGCAATCCGGTCTTGTTCAAATGCAGTCTGTTGATGTGCGGCGCTTCCGTCGTGTTCGGGGCCGTCACGGCATTCATGCCGTTGTACGCGGAAGAGCTTGCCAGCGGCAGCGCCGGCATCTATCTGATGATTCAGGCGGCGACGGTGGTGCTTGCGCGGTTCGCGCTGCGCCGCCATATTCCATCGGACGGCAAGTGGCATTCCGCGTTCATGATGGGCACGATGCTTCTCGTGACAATCGCTGCGATGTGCGTCAGCCTTGCGGCGAACGGCGGCGCGCTGCTGCTGTATGGCGGCGCGCTTCTCATGGGTATCGCGCAGGCGCTCCTGTATCCGACGCTGACTACGTATCTTTCGTTCGCGCTGCCGCAGGCGAGCCGTAACGTGCTCATCGGGTTGTTCATTGCGACCGCGGACCTGGGCGTCTCGCTGGGCGGCGTGGCGATGGGGCCGGTCGCGGATGCGACCTCGTATTCGACGATGTATGCGATATGTGCCGTGCTGGGCGCGGTTCAAGCGATCTTCGCCTTCGGTAGGCGGCAGCGCCGGGTGGACGAGAGGCGGGATCTGGAAGGCGAAGGCAGGCAAGCGGGCAACTAACGCATCGAACGAAAACAACCGGATCTTCCCGTGAGGGAAGGCCGTTTGTTTCCGTTCCCGGGATGGAACGCGCGTCGCCTGCGCAAGACCGCCTAGAAATCATAGTTCGGATATACGTACGGATCGTCGGCTGGCGCGATTTTCTCGGTATTGGTCGCTTCCAGCAGCATAGTAACTCATTGCGCGTTTTAGCAGCCGCTTCCCAGGGCGTCCGAGTCGTGTCATTTTGATGAAGTGGATGGGTCGAATCGTCGGGCAATTGGCTCGTTTCATCGCGAACCAAACCGATTACAATAGAATCAAGATGAATAATGAAGCGATAAGGTGGGGATTGTACATGACATATATTGTGCTTTTAAGCGTGATCATGGTGGTAGGCGTTGCGCTTGTGTACTTAGGCGGCTCGGGCTTGATCCGCGATGACGACAAGCTGTTCGATCAAGGACACTAATCGTTTCATCGCCATTCTCATATGCAGGAGGTGCCGTTACGATGGGCATCGGTTATATTTTGGTTTTGGCGGTCATCGTGATCGCGCTGGTCGCAACGTTGGCTGTCGGATTCTCGAAGGAGAACAAAGCGGAAGATCCTGATTACGACCGCAAGCACGGGAGCAAGTGGAAGCGACTGTCGATGCTCTATGCTGTTGTGACCGTGTTGAGTTTGATTGGGCTTATCCTATATATCACTTAAAATTAAGATATAAGAAGCGCGCTTGAACAAGAAGGTCCCTTTCGAATCCGATTCGAAAGGGGCCTTCTTATGTTATGTAGCCGATGTTCTGCAGAGCGCCTGCGCTAATTTGTCGATCCCCATCTCGATTTCCTCTAACGGCAGTCGGGCGTATGAGAGACGGATGAATCCGGCTTCCGCGCCGAAGACGCTGCCCGGCATGAACACGACGCCGTTCTTGATTCCACTCTCCAAGAGGGAGGAATCGTTCACGTCCCCGTTGATTCTGCACCACAGATTCAACCCTCCTCGAGGCAATTC
The DNA here is from genome assembly GCF_042431225.1 of Paenibacillus aurantiacus. Taxonomy (NCBI): domain Bacteria; kingdom Bacillati; phylum Bacillota; class Bacilli; order Caryophanales; family Paenibacillaceae; genus Paenibacillus; species Paenibacillus aurantiacus. The sequence continues at coordinate 14,186 of NZ_JBHMDO010000012.1, forward strand.
GAAGGATATCTCGCCCGGCAGCTTGCGATGCAAGGCCGCCGCCATGCTGTCGCGGCGAGTGCGAAGGGCCGCTCTTAATCGCGCCAGATGCGGCGCGAACGATGAGGATTCCAGCAGCCTGGACGCAATCCACTGCGGGAAGATGCTCAAGCCGAAATCCATCTGCTGCCGCGCGTCCGCCAGCCGGCGAATGACGGTGTGGGGCGCGACCATCCAGCCAATCCGTAGACCGGAGGCCGCCACCTTGGACAAGGAGCCGATGTAGAGCACGGTTCCGTTCCGGTCGAGCGATTTGAGCGACGGTGGGGGGGCATCTTCCATAGCGGTCAGGCTGAATGGATCGTCCTCGACAATTGGAATGCCGAGCTCCTCGCAGCAGGCGAGCACTTCGATTCTGCGTTCGGCGCCCATGACCGTTCCGGTTGGGTTCTGATAATTCGGATTCAAGAAGACCATGCGAATACGGTGCTGCTTGTGCAGCGCGCGGATTCCGTCGGGATGAACGCCGTCTTCGTCCACAGGGAGTCCGAACAGGCGAATGCCCGCGGATTGAAACATCTGAAGCGAATAGCCATATGAAGGCTGCTCGATCGCGACGGCATCACCGGGATTCAGGAGGCATTGCGTGATCAGGTACAACGATTGCTGCGAACCCGAGGTGACCAGAATGGATTCGTCGGTCGCTTGAATATGGCGCTGCTCCAAGAGGAAGGAGGTCAGCGCGACGCGCAGCGGGACGAACCCTTGCGGGTCCCCGTAGCTAAGTGTTTCGCGGAATGGATGCTCCCTCATGATGTCCGCGATGGCGTCGCTTGGCGCAAGCTCCGGCGCCAGTTCCCCGCCTGCGAAATTAACAAGCGGCACGCCGCTTTGGAGCGCCTCTCGAATACGTCGCAATAAGGGCAGGTTCGGCAGGAACGTGCCGCTCTCTACGTAGCGGTTCCAGTTAGGCGTCTGCTTGGGCGCTACCCCCGATTCGCCCCGGCAGACGCGGGTGCCGCTGCCCGTCAAGCTCTCGATCATCCCCGCCGCGCGAAGATTCTCGTAGGCTTGCATGACGGTGCTCCGATTGACGCCCAGCTGCTGCGCAAGCTTGCGCTCGGAAGGAAGGGAACTGCCGGGCGGCATCTCGCCGAATGAGATGCGCTGTTCGATATATGAAGCGATTTGCTGGTATAAAGGACGATTACTCGTTCGATCCGGTTTCCACATCTTGCTGCACCTCTTCTTGTAGACTACCCATCTAGATGCTCTTCATGCTCTTCGCTACGCTCGCGAACCCCGACAGCCATACCGTTCGCATGGAGGAACTGCTTGCGAAATTGAAGCGGCGGAAGTCCGGTCTGCTGCTTGAAGCAGACGGAGAAATAAGGCGTCTGGTTGAAGCCGACGGCTTCCGCGACCGCCGAGACGGGCAGCTCGGTCTTGAGCAGCAGCAGCTTCGCGCGTTCGATGCGATAATAGAGCAAATAGTCCATCGGCGTGCAGCGATAGGTCTCCTTCATGCAGCGCACGATGTATCCGGGATGAAAATGCAGCGCTTCGCCCAGTCGGGCATTCGAGATCGGCTCGCGATAATGCTGCTTGATATAGGCTTCCGTTCGCTCCGCGACATGCAGCGCCGGGGACGCGGATGATTGTTTCTGGCTTTCGTCGTACATGCGCAGCAGCTGCTGGAAGAGCGTCTGCTGCTCCCAGAACGACTCCGATCGTCGCGCTTGATGGAGACGCAGCAGCCTCTCGAGCTGCAAATACGTCTGCTTGGGCGAGACGAGCGCGGCGAATTTCGGCATGTCGATCGTATAGGGGCTGGAGGGCGAATATGCCGCTTCTTGAGCGGACGCAGCCGAATCGGGCCATGCAGGCGGAGGAGGCGCGATCCCATCCGTCTCCCGCCATGCGCCGGCAGCATGGAAGTGAAGCCAGAAGAAGGACGTGTGCGCCTCGCACGGCTGTACCGCATAATGATAGCGGTCCGGCAGCAAGAGCAGCGACTGGCCGGCCGCAACCGACCACTTCCTGTCCTCTTCGCCGATATGCAGCGTGCCCGTCTCGACGATAAGCAGATCGAACATGCCAAGATTACGCCGGTTCGGATGCTGCTCGCCAGGCGTATAGAAGGACTTGCCGCATTCCGAGTAATAAGGCATGGCCGGCATGCCAAAGGATACGATTCGCTCTGCAGATGGATGCATATGCAGCCGGAGCTCCTTTACGCTTAAGGTTCATATTCTGAAAAAACGGGGTCAGTTTCTACCTAGTTAAGCCTTACTATAAGCGATAAAATGGCATCTGAGAAGGATGAAAATTTGAATGCGGAGGGTGATTCTCGGATGATCCAGACGAATGTGAGCGTAAGCCGGCCTGTTTCGCTCAAACAGGTACGAATTGAAGATAAGTATTGGTCGGTCTATACCCGGCTTGTCCGGGATACGGTCATTCCGTATCAGTGGGATGCGCTGAACGATCGCGTAGAGGATGCGGAGCCAAGCTACGCGATCCGTAACTTTCGCATCGCCGCGGGCCATGAAGAGGGCGAGTTCGGCGGATTCGTCTTCCAGGATTCGGATTTGGCGAAATGGCTGGAGGCCGTCGGCTACAGCTTGAGCGTTCAACCCGATCCGGAGCTTGAGGCGATTGCCGACGGCGCGATCGATCTGATCGTGGAAGCGCAGCAGCCGGACGGATATTTGAACACCTATTTCACGATCAAGGCGCCGGAGCAAAGATGGACGAATCTGTTCGACTGCCATGAGCTGTACTGTGCGGGGCATATGATCGAGGCGGCCGTGGCCTATTACGAAGCGACGGGCAAACGCAAGCTGCTGGACGCGATGTGCCGGTTCGCCGACTACATCGATACCGTATTCGGGCCGGAACCGGGCAAGCTTCGGGGATATGACGGCCATCAGGAGATCGAGCTGGCGCTCGTGAAACTGTACAAAGCGACCGGCGAAGCGAAATATGCCAAGCTGGCCGCATACTTCATCAACGAGCGGGGGCTGGAGCCGAATTTCTTGCTGGCGGAGTGGGAGAAGCGGGGAAGAACCAGCCACTGGCAGGCGGGCGTTACGCGCAAGCCGGACCCGGCGTACAATCAGGCGCATAAGCCGGTGCGCGAGCAAGAGGTTGCAGTCGGCCACTCGGTCCGCGCGGTCTATATGTATACGGCCATGGCGGATTTGGCAGCGCTTACGGGCGACGATCAGCTGCTTGCGGCATGCCGCAAGCTGTGGAACAACATGGTCAATAAGCAAATGTACATTACGGGCGGCATCGGCTCGACGCATCACGGCGAGGCGTTCTCGTTCGATTACGATCTGCCGAACGATACCGTATATGCGGAGACATGCGCCTCGATCGGCCTCATCTTTTTCGCCCACCGCATGCTTCAACTCGAAGCGGATTCGACGTATGCCGACGTGCTGGAGCGGGCGTTGTACAACAACGTCGCGGGCAGCATGCAGCGGGACGGCAAACACTTCTTCTACGTGAACCCGCTTGAAGTATGGCCGGAGGCGAGCGAGAAGAATCCGGGCCGCCACCACGTGAAGCCTGTTCGCCAGAAGTGGTTCGGCTGCGCATGCTGCCCGCCGAACGTCTCGCGGCTGCTCTCCTCGCTCGGCGAGTATATTTATACGACGGACGATCACACGGTGTATACGCATCTCTACATCGGCAGCGAGGCGGAAGCGGCTCTCCCCGGAGGCGCACCGATCAAGCTGAAGCAAGAGACGGATTACCCGTGGAATGGGAATGTCCGCTTGTCGGTTACGCTCAAGGAACCGAGAACGTTCTCGCTGGCGCTGCGAATCCCGGCCTGGGCGGATAGCTTCTCCGTCAAGATTAACGGACAGCCGCTGCAGCCTGGAGATGATGACGTCCGCAAAGGTTATCTCTACGTGACGCGCGCATGGAGCGACGGGGATAGGGTCGAGCTCGAGCTGCCGATGGAAGCGCGTCTCATCGAAGCGAATCCGAGCGTCCGGGCCAATGCCGGCAAGGCGGCGATCACGCGCGGCCCGCTCGTGTACTGCTTGGAGGAGACGGATAACGGCAGCCACTTGTCCGCCATTGCCGTTCAGCCAGCGGCGAAGATCGAAGCCGTGATGGAACCGGACGTCCTCGGCGGCACGGTCGTGCTGAAGGGAGAAGGCTTCCGCGACGGACGCGCGGATTGGAGCGGCGAGCTGTATCGCCCGGTCAACCGGCAGGCGGAGTCCGTGCAGCTGCAATGGGTGCCTTACAGTGCATGGGGCAACCGGGGCGCCGGCGAGATGAGCGTCTGGTTCAGACTCAAGGAATAACAAGACAAAGCTGCACGGGTAGAGGCGCGTTCTTCGCATGAGGAGCGCGTCTTTCGCCGTTCTCCGGCGATCTTGCGATTTTGCTATGCGATCTTGCAAGGTTGCTATAGAGCGCGCCTCCCGGCGGCGATACAATGAAATCGCCGAGAATGAAAACGTTTTAATTGTGGAGAAGGGAGGTGTGCGGCTGCTGCCTTTATGCGGCGATTTTTCATTTTCAGGCGAATCCATTGGAGGTGTAATGATGAAAAAGAAGTCCTTGTTAGCCTCGGCCGCTGCGGCCCTCACGACCGTCATGCTCGTAACGAACGCCTACGGAGCCTCCGTCTTCTGGGAGCCGCTGACTTACTTTAACCCGAATACATGGCAGAAGGCGGACGGCTATTCGAACGGCGGCATGTTCAACTGCACGTGGCGTGCGAACAACGTCGGCTTCACGAGCGATGGCAAGCTGCGTCTGGGACTGACGAGCTCGGCCTACAATCAATTCGACTGCGGCGAATATCGTACGACGTTCAAGCAGGGCTATGGGCTGTACGAGGTCAGCATGAAGCCGGCCAAGAACGTGGGTATCGTCTCGTCCTTCTTCACCTACACCGGTCCGGCCGATGGCACGCCATGGGACGAGATCGACATCGAATTTCTAGGCAAAGACACGACCAAGGTGCAATTCAATTACTTTACGAACGGCGTGGGCGGGCATGAGAAAGTAGTCAATCTCGGCTTCGACGCGGCCGCCGGATTCCATACGTATGCCTTCGACTGGCAGCCCGGCTACATCAAGTGGTACGTCGACGGGGTCCTGAAGCACACGGCCACGACCAATATCCCGAGTCACCCGGGCAAAATCATGATGAACATCTGGAACGGGACCGGCGTGGACAGCTGGCTGGGCGCGTATAACGGGGCGAACCCGCTGTATGCGGAGTACGATTGGGTGAAGTATACGAGCAACTGATCAACGCGGCTTAAGTCGCGAAGATGAGCAGCTTAAGGCAGCCTTGGTGGCTGCCTTTTCGTATAGGCGTGCCCAGAAGCACACATGCGCTATCTCTCTAGTAGCGGGTCGGCGCTTGCGAGTTCCGGCCGTCAATATCCATGGCCGCAAGAGGAAGATTGAACTTTTGCAAGAACTATATTCAATATGCAACATCCTAAAGAAGTGCAATCGATGTTGCAATCTTTGTATAGGCGGACCAATCGGCGTTTCTTTACTATAGGCGTTGTACACAAACTATGATTTGGGGGAAACGACGTTGGACAAACGAAACAAGACACGCCTGAGCGCGATGCTGCTGACCGGCATCGTCTCGCTGACCGCGATTACGAGCGGCTGCGGCAACAATGCGGCGGAGAACGCGAATACGGGCACGAATGAGAAGGCGGCGGACGCGGCGGGGAATACGGATACGGCTTCCGGAATGAAAGATGGCAAATACGATCCGCCGATCACGGTAACTTATCTCCGCCCATGGGGACCGGATGTCAAGTTCAAGGACGGAGAGACCCAGGACAATAACGTGCATACGAAGTGGGCGCGCGAGAAACTGGGCATCGAGCTGAAGAACCAGTGGATCTCCCCGTCGACCAACAACGCATTCGAGACGAAGCTTCGTTTGTCGCTCGCGACGAACGAGAAGATGCCGGATATTATTTCGTACCGCGGCGACTTTAACCTTGTGCGGGAGCTGATCGATTCCGGCCGGTTCGTCGATGCGGGCGAGCTGTTCGACAAGTACGCGAGCGACACATGGAAGAAGGCGATGGACGAGGATCCGTCGGTCTGGTACCCGTATATGGAAGATGGGAAGCGGATCGGCGTCCCGATTCTCGATTACGCGTACAACGGCGACCCGGTCATGTGGATTCGCGAGGACTGGATGCAGAAGCTGGGCTTGTCCGCGCCCAAGACGCTGGACGATCTGGAGAAGGTCATGGACGCGTTCACGAACCAGGATCCGGACGGCAATGGCAAGAAAGATACATACGGTCTTGCGATCGGCTTCAAAAATTGGATCAACACGTGGATGTCCGATGCCGGCTGGATCTTCGGCGCGTTCGGCACGATGTCGAACCAGTGGAACTTGACCGCGGACGGCAAGCTGGAGTACGGGTCCGTAACGCCGGGGGCGAAGCAGGCGCTTGCGAAGCTGCAGGATTGGATGGGCAAAGGGTATCTGCCGACCGAAGCGGGTCTCTACGACGAGACGAAGGCGGCGGAGGACTTCACGGCCGGCAAGGCGGGTATCGTCGTCGGGCCGCACTGGATGCCGGCTTGGCCGCTTGAGGACGTGAAGAAGAACAACAAGGACGCGCAGTACAAGGCGTATCCGATTCCCGCTGGTCCGAGCGGACAAGCCGGCCGTCACGGCACGTCCAACGCGAACGGCGTCGTGCTGATCAACAAGGACATGGCGCATCCGGAAGCCTTCTTCACGTACCAGAATTATCTGTTCGATCAGTTCGCCAATCCGCCGATCGGCGGGGAGTTCGAGAACGGTCTGGCGGAAGGCTATGACTGGGTCATGGTCGATGGCAAGCCGACGACCGACGCCGCGCATACCGGCGGCTTCGCGCCGGAGAAATACACGATTACTTTCGACGGCGCCCGAATTCCGAGCCTGAACATGGAGACGCTGGCGAAGCTGGCGGACGGGGGCGAGCCTGCGACGCCGTTCGAGAAGAAGCTCAAGCTCAGCACGCCGCAATCGATGCTGGACGCTGCGAAGATCGTGCTGGAACAGAAGGCGATCACGATGCCGCAAATGTTCACGGGCGCGCCGACGGCGACGATGCAGATGAGTAACGATATTCTCGCGAAGATGGAGAAGGATACGTTCTCGCAGATCATCTATGGCAAAGCGCCGGTCGATTCGTTCGACGCCTACGTCGAGAAATGGAAGGCGGCTGGCGGCGACCAAATTACGCAGGAAGTCAACGAGTGGTACCAGTCCGTTAGCAGCGGGCAGTAACATTCGCAGCAGGTGGGGGTATGCGGCGGTGCAGGGGAATCCCCGAACTGCCGGAACCCAACACGAAGAGCGCCACGGGGCTAGATGCCCGCGGCGCTCTTCGTGCTGCGCTGCTTCCGGTTAACCTTGGCGCTGCCAGTCGTCTCGGTATTCCTGGGGCGTCACGTCGAAAAACTTCTTGAATACCCGTATGAAGTAGGCGGTATTGTTGTAGCCGACCATCTCCGCGATCTCGAACACCTTCGAGGCCGTCGTGCGCAGATAGAAGGCTGCTTTCTCCATCCGCAGCCGGTAGACGTATTCCGTCAGCGCCTCGCCCGTCTCGGTCTTGTACACCTTGGACAAATAGACCGGATGCAGGTGCACGTGCCCGGCGATCGCGGGGAGCGACACGTCTTGGGAGAGATGGCGGTCCACGAAGCTGCGCACGCTCCGGACGATCGTGCTGTGGTTATCCTTCAGCTCCTGCTCGGCATCTTCCCGGATGCGCCGCAGCGTCCGCACGGACCAATCAAGCAGTTGACCCGCCGTCGAATACGCGGGGCTACGGAAATAGCGGAGCGCGTCGTCCGGCAGGACGGCGTGCAGCTGCTTCCCGTTCTTGTGGATTATATAGGCGAATGCCCCGGCTAGCGCATGATAGGCTTCGATCAGCTGTTCCGATACGTCCGGGTTGTCGTCCGCCTGAAGCAGCTCCTCGAAGATGCGGCGGATCTTGCGTTCGACGTCGTCGAAACGGCCAGCCTCCAGCAGATGAATGAGCGTCGGCGGCTCGTACAGCGCCCAGACCGCGCTCACGGCGGCATCGGAAGGCTCCGCATCCTGCTGCGTCGTTACGAACAGCCCTTGACCTTGGCCCATCTTCTGACGCATCGCCCGGACCGCCTGCTCGTACATGTCGCGCGCTTGGGAAGGAAACCGCCCCCAGCCGCCGACGAGGATCGAGACCGCGCCTTTCAAGTAGATATGGACGTTCGCTTGGATCTGCTCGGCATACCGCTCGGTCAGGGACCGCGGTTCGGCGGCGCCTTCGGCTATAAGCGAATCCTTCTTTCTTTTCACTAAGATGACGATATAATCGTGCGCGTCTCTCGCGGGCCAGATATGGAAATGCTCCTGCATCACTTCGCTCACGATATTACTGATGGCATACTCCATCAATGCCTGCTCGCGGTCGGGGAGATCGGCGAACCGGTCCTCCATCCGGATGAGCAGCAGGCCGATCTCGTCGTGGACCGCATAGGGGAGCTCGAGCAGCTCGAGCTTGTCCGCAAGCGCCGTCTCGGCGTACGTTTTGCCGGACAACAGCTCGTTTAGCATCGTCGAACGCAGCAGCGGCAGATTCTCGTTCAAGGCGTACATCGCCTTCTGGACGGAGGCCGCCTCTTCCCACTTCGCCTTGATCTGGCCGACGACGCGCGTCACCGAATCGATCAAATCCTCGTCGCTGACCGGCTTCAGCAAATAATCGAACGATTGCCGCGCGATCGCCTGCTTGGCGTATTCGAAGTCCGCGTACCCCGACAACAGGATGGTTTTGATATGCGGCCATCGCTCTTGGATGCGCGTGATCAGCTCGATGCCCGACATGCCCGGCATGCGAATGTCCGTAATGACGATATCGATCGCATTCTGCTCCAGCACCTCCAGCGCCATCGCGCCCGACAGCGCCTCATGAACGGCGCCGATGCCGCATTCCGCCCAAGGAATCGTCTCGGCGAGCGTCTCCACGACCGAGCGTTCGTCATCGACTAATAAAAGTTGCAGCATATGCGTATCCCCTAACTGTTTGTGTTGTCTAACCAAGTAAGCGTCACCTTGACGCCGCCCGACCCCGAACGGGCGTAGCGGAGGCCGGCCTCTTCGCCGAAGAGGAAGATCATGCGCTGATGCACATTCCAGGTGCCGCACCCCATATGTTCATCGAGCGGCTTCTCCAATTTCCGCTGGAGCAAGTCGATCGCCTCGTCGGACATGCCGATTCCGCTGTCTTCCACCGTGATCATGCATCGCCCTCCCTCATAGACGCCGGTCACGACGATCTCGCCGTCCTCCGCTTGCGGCTCCAAGCCGTGCAAGATGGCGTTCTCGATGATCGGCTGCAGCGTCAGACGCGGCACGGTCAGCTCGAGCATCGACTCGGGGATGTCGACCGTAAATCGCATTCGCTCAAGCCGCAGCGCTTGAATATTCAAGTAGTTGGTCACCATGCGGACTTCTTCGCGGAGCGTGGCCAGATCGTTCTCGCTGCGCGTGATATACCGGTAATACTCGCCCAAATTCAAGGACATCGCGACGACGGCCTTCTCGTTCTTCATTCGCGCCATGTTCTTGATATAGAACAGGCAGTTGTAGAGGAAGTGAGGATTGATTTGCGACTGCAGCTGCTTCAAGGTCGCCTCGCGCCTGCGCAGCTGCTCCTCGTACACGTTCTCGATCAGCTCCTGGATGCGCTGCGCCATAATGTTGAACCGTCCGAACAGCACGCTGAACTCGTTGCGCTCCGCGTGCGGAAGCCGGACGGAGAAGTCCCCGGCGGCCAATCGCTTCGTGCCTCGAACGAGCTGCAGGAGCGGGAGCTGCACGCTGCGGTATAGCGCGAAGACAACGGCGACGCCCATGACGAGCAGGACGGCGATCGACATGTAGAACAAGTTCCGGCTGCTTGTAATCGGACTTAATATTTGCTGCATCGGCACGTAGTCGACATAGTACCATCCGAGGCTCTTGGACCGGATATACGAGACGAAATACTCGGTGTCGTCCAGATTAGCGCGGAAGGCGCCGCTCTCCGCAAGCGCTGTATGCCTCAACTGCTTCGTCAGGAGCGCGATTCGCGATTCGTTCGCGCTTCCGTTGCGGATCGCGCCGTGCGCCGGGTCGAAGAGGAACGGATCTCCGCTGTTGTTGATTTTGTTCTGGTCGAGCAGCGCAGCCAAGTGCTCCACGGGGAAGCTGATTTTCGTAATGAGCCGCGCCGTCTTGGGATGAGCCATCGCCGAGACCGGGTCCGTCGCATGCCAGGTGAACTGTTTGCCTTCATAACTCCACGCTTGGGGAAAAGGAGACTCGAACTCCTTCTCGTCGTAAGTCATCGTGGCGTAGTAGTCGGTCGAGAGCACTTGAAGGGTGCGGGGGAAATAGAGCGTGATCTCTGAATGCCACTTGCTTGCGGCATTGTATAGATTCATCTTCTCCAGAATGGAGACGCTCAGCTTCACGCGCTCGTATGGCTGCTCCGCGAAGTCGGGCCGCTGGTATTCCTGAATGCTGGAATCTTGGCCGATCGAGACGCCGTATAACGACAGCTGGTAGATCGTCGACTCGACTTGGGAGGCGAAGAAGGAGAGCCGGTTCGTCGTGCCGCTCTGAATCTCGTGCTCGATGACCTTCACGCTTTCCCGGTTGGAATACGTGTACAAGGAGATGACCGGGATGAGCAGGAGGAGAATCAGCAGCGTGATTTTGGTGAAAACGTTAAAGCGCGATAGCACATCGGGGCCTCCTTCGTGTGGATAAGTTGAACTATAGCTTGATACTCAAAAGCTGCGCAAGCGTGATGATCTCCATTCCACCCATCTAGTTAAAATATCAATACCGTTCTTGCAATATTAGGATATAGAACCAAAATGGCCGTTGCTATAATCGTTATATTACAAGGTCCGCCGGACCTAGCAAAGCAAAATATTTGTCGGAAATCGGAGGATGCAATGGTGAAAGATATGGCTTTACAAGCGGGCAAGCAAGCTGACAACCCGCGATCCGAGCGGGTATCCGCGAAGGGCAAATGGAACATGAGACGGAATTGGCCGCTGCATCTGATGCTCGTGCCGGCGGTGCTGCTGACGCTGCTGTTTCAGTACGTCCCGATGGGCGGGCTGGTCATCGCCTTCCAGGATTTCAAGCCGTGGCTGGGGCTTGACGGGTCAAAATGGGTCGGGCTCGACAACTTCCGCTTCTTGTTCCGTTACCCCGGCGTCGATCAGGTCATCTGGAATACGCTGATCATCGCCTTCTTCAAAATCGTCGCCGGACTGATCGCGCCGTTCCTGTTCGCGGTGCTGCTGAACGAGGTGCGGTCGATGGCGTTCAAGCGCGTATCGCAAACGCTCGTCTATTTGCCTCACTTCATGTCGTGGGTCATTCTGGGCGGCATCTTGCTCGACATCTTGTCCCCGGACGGCGGCATGGTGAACAAGCTGGTCGTCGCGCTGGGCGGCCAGCCGGTGTTCTTCCTCGGGGACGGGGACTGGTTCCGGGTGACGCTCATCGTCAGCGACGTCTGGAAGGAGTTCGGTTTCGGCACGATCGTGTTCTTGGCTTCGCTGGCAGGCATCAATCCTGCGCTCTACGAGGCGGCGGAGGTCGATGGGGCGAACCGGCTGAAGCAGACGCTGCACATTACGCTGCCTGCGCTTATGCCGATCGCCATCGTGCTGCTGACGCTCTCGATCGGCAACATCCTGAACGCCGGCTTCGATCAGGTGTTCAACTTGTATAATCCGCTCGTGTACGAGAAGGGGGATATCATCGACACCTTCGTCTACCGGCTCGGCATTCTGAACGGCAAAATGAGCTTCGCGACGACGGTCGGGTTGTTCAAATCGGTCGTCGGCACGGTGCTCATCGTGATCTCGTATTGGCTGGCCTATCGACTCGCCAACTACCGCGTATTTTGAGGAAGTTCAAAAAGTCGCCAATTGATCACGAAGCAGATCAGGGCGTAACTCGACATCGAATCTGGCGTTCAGGCTCGAAGTCCGGTGCTCATTTAGGCGGGCCTAAACTCCGCGCCTCCTTCTTCGCCTTCACGCCACCTTCTCGGTGCTGCGTAACACGGCATCGAATCTGGCGTTCAGGCTTGAAGTCCGGTGCTCATTTAGGTTGGCCTAAACTCCGCGCCTCCTTCTTCGCCTTCACGCCACCTTCTCGGTGCTAAATGGTCGACTTTTTGAACACGCACATATTTAGAAGGAGGACGTTCTTTTGTATCACAAGACAACAGGCTATCGATTATTCAGCATCGCGAATTATGCGTTCCTCGGCGTGCTGTCGCTGCTGTGCATCCTGCCGATCATCCACATTCTGGCGGTATCGTTCAGCAGCATGGCGCCAGCTTCGTCCAATCTGGTCGGCTTCTGGCCGATCGGCTTCACGACCGATGCGTACGTCAAGACGTTCGGCAACTCGAACTTCCTGAACTCCCTCTGGATTTCGGCGGAGCGGACGGTGCTGGCGACCGTGATCGGGATGGCGCTCGTCACGCTGACGGCGTTTCCGCTGGCGAAGGAGGAGCTGCATTTCAAGGGCAGGGCGATGTACACGTGGTTTTTCGTCTTCACGATTTTGTTCAGCGGCGGTCTCATTCCAAGCTATATTCTCGTACAGAAGCTGGGGCTAATGAATTCGATCTGGGCGCTTATTCTGCCTGGGGCGGTCTCGGTCTGGAACATCATCTTGATGATGAATTTCTTCCGCGGACTGCCAAGAGAGCTCGAGGAGGCTGCCTATCTCGACGGGGCAGGTCAGCTGAAGACGCTCGCGCTCGTCTACATCCCGCTCTCCATGCCGGCGATCGCAACGCTGTCGTTGTTCACGATGGTGTATCAGTGGAATGCCTGGTTCGACGGCATGATCTACATGTCGGATATCCAAAACTACCCGCTCGCCTCGCTGCTCCAGACGATCATCGTGCAGCAGGATTTCTCCAAGATTAACGTCGATCCGAGCCAGTTGGAGAATATCTCGCAGCGAACGGTTCGGGCGGCGCAAATTTTCATCGGCGCGCTGCCGATTCTGCTCGTGTATCCGTTCCTGCAGCGGTTCTTCGTCAAAGGGATGGTCATCGGCGCGGTGAAGGAATAGACGCTGAACCGATTGGAAGGGGCTGCCGCGGCAGCTCTCTCTAATCGCTTCAACATATACATTTAGGAGGGGATAAACATGAGGAAGACATCATGGCTGTCAGCGATGCTCGCATGCGGTTTGCTATTGTCGGCGATCAGTCCAGCGGCACATGCAAGCGAAGAGGTAGGGAATAGGGCTGCTGCCGGGTTTCCCGACCTGAGCGGCGGACATTGGGCGAAGTCTGCAGCCGAGCGACTGCAAGCGATGGGGATCATGACCGGAGATGCGCAAGGACGCTTCCAGCCGAATCGGCCGATGACGAGAGCGGAATTCATCGCCATGCTGGACCGGGCATTCGGCTTCAGCGGCCAAGCGGAGAAGTCGTTCGCGGATGTTCCGGCCGAGGCATGGTATTACCGTGCCGTTATGAGCGCAAGTGGATCGGGCATCGTTCAGGGGGGAGACGGAGACCGCTTCGCGCCGAACGCTTCGGTAACGAGGGAAGACGCGGCGGTGATGCTGGAGCGTGCCTTCCAGCTATCGACGGGCCAAGAGTCCGATACGGGGCTGCTGTCGTTTCGGGATGGCGGGGATGTCGCCGGCTATGCCAAGAAAGCGCTTACTTATTTGGTTGAGTCGAAAGTAATGAAGGGAGCAGGCGGACAGCTGCTGCCGAAGCAGCCGATTACCCGAGCGGAGGCGGCTTCTTTGTTAGCCGGAATGACAGCAGTCCTCATCGCGAAGCCGACCCTGTACGATACGGCTAACGTGAGAGGGAATGTGATTGTTCGGACTACCGGCGTGACCTTGAAAAATACCGTCATTGAAGGAAACCTGATTCTCGCGGAAGGGATCGGAGACGGCGAAATCGCGTTGGAGGGCGTTACGGTCACCGGCAGCACGATTATCATGGGCGGGGGCAGCCATTCGATCGTCTTCCAGAACGCGCAGCTGGGCAGCGTTGTTATCGATAAGCGGGGCGAACCGGTTCGAGTCGTGTTCCAAGGGAGCACGCAAGCTAAGTCGGTTACCGTGCGGCAGCCGGCCCAGGTCGAGTTGTCCCGGGAAAGTTCGATCGGCGAGCTTGCGTTCGGCGAGTCGGCAGGCGGTTCCAAGCTGACGGCCGAGGGGAAGATCGACCGTCTGCGCGTGGCGGCAGAAGGCGTTACGGTGAACGGACAAAAGGTGAATGCGGGCTATGAGGCAGCGCTGGCGCCGAAGTCGGATGCGTCCGTCCCATCGGTCTTGCCACCACCGACCAACCCCGGCTCGCCTGCGGACGACGGCGAGAAGCCGGTCGCGCCGACGACGATTCCGGAGCAGGACTGGAAGCTCGTCTGGAACGACGAGTTCAACGCATCCGCCATCGATACGTCGAAGTGGACCGTGCAGGATACCGGCGTCGTCTACAATAACGAGCTGGAGTATTACAGTCCGAACAACGCCAGTATCCAGAAGGAGGGCAGCCGAGGCGTCCTGAATCTGGCGGCGAAGAAAGAAGCCTATCGCGGCAGCGAATATACATCCGCTAAATTAACGACGCAATTCAAAGGCGACTGGACGTACGGGAAAGTCGTCGTGCGTGCGAAACTCCCTGTAGGCAAGGGGATGTGGCCTGCGATCTGGATGCTGCCGACGGACGAAGCGCATTACGGCGGCTGGCCGGCTTCGGGCGAGATCGACATCATGGAGCTGATCGGCGGCGAGCAGAACAAGCATCGCGTCTATGGCACATTGCATTACGACAGCGTGCAGCCGGACGGCTCCCATGGTCACGATCAAGGCATCTTCGAATTAGCGCAGGGACAGTCGTTCGCGGATGACTATCATGATTTCCAGGCGGAATGGCTGCCCGGCATCATCCGGTTCTATGTGGACGGCAAGCTGTATCACGAGGTTCGCGATTGGAAGACGAAAGGTCCCGGTCAGCCGGCGTACTATACGTATCCTGCTCCGTTCGACCGACCCTTTTATTTGATTTTGAATTTGGCCGTTGGCGGCGATTGGCCGGGCGCGCCATCGCCGGATTTCGTAACGGAAGATATGAAGGTCGATTTTGTGCGCGTCTATGCCTACGACAAGCTGAGCAGCTGGCCGGACGTGACGGGCCATCCGCCGGAACCTGCCGCTAAGCGCGAGCCGCAAGCGGACGGCAACCAGCTGTACAACGCTGATTTCCGAAGCACGACGGATGCGAGTGGCATTCCGCTAAGCTGGCAATTCCTGCTGAACGCAGGTGGAACGGGCAGCGTATCTGTCATCGACGATGCGGCGGAGGGGAAGGCGGCCAAGGTGTCGATCGCCAGCGCAGGCGAGCAGCTGTATTCGGTCCAGCTTACGCAGATGCCGATGTACATCCGCAGCGGCAAACGGTACAAGGTGACCTTCGATGCCAAAGCGGATGCGAGCCGCACGATCATGGCCAAGGTGAATCAATTCCAGAAGAGCTGGAAAAATTATTCCGGCGAGCAAACCTTTACGCTGACGACGAATTGGCAGCCGTATGAATATTCGTTCGATATGCGCGATAGCACGGATAACAATGCGAGATTCGAGTTCAATCTGGGGATGAATGCGGCAGCGGTCTATCTGGCGAATGTGAAGCTGGTCGAAGTCGGCGACGCGCCGCCGCTGCCAGACGAGACGATCGAGCGGGGCGCGCTGCCGGACGGCAACCTCATCTATAACGGCACGTTCGATCAAGGCATCGATCGACTGGCCTTTTGGAAGCCTACTATCGCTTCCGATGCGAAGGCGAGAATGAGCGTCAACAACTTCCTGAAGTTCCCGATCATGGAGCGTCAGCTGGTCGCGGAGGTCGAAGAAGGCGGGGATGCTGCGGGCAGCGTCGCCGTGAGCCAACCCGGCTTGAAGCTGGAGCCGAACGCGGCCTACGGTCTATATTTCCAGGCTAAGGCGGATGTGCCGAGAACGATGAGCGTGGATGTCGTGCGTTCGGGCGGCGGCAGCGTGCAATTCCCGCAGGGCGCTTCCGTTCAACTCGGCACCGAGCTTGCCTCTTATGCGAAGGAAATCGTCATTGGACCGGAAGCAGATGCGGAAGCGGAGCTGAAGCTGTTATTCGGGGGCGATTCGGGCACCGTATATGTGGACAACGTACGGCTCGTCAAACTGGGTCAGCCTGTCCATGTCGCAGGTTACGCCCACGCGTCAGCCGCGCAGGCATGGGAGATGCAGGGTCTCCAATTGGAAGAGGCAAGCGAAGGCGGGAAGAACGTTGGCTTCATGGATGAAGGCGATCTGCTTCAATATAAAATCAGCGCTGCCGTGGATGCGGAATACGTGCTCTCCGCCAGGGTCGCAAGCGGCGATGCGGATTCGACGATCCGACTGCGCGTGAAGAATGAAGCGGGCGATTCCGTAGCTAGCGAGGACGTGAAGCTGGGCAGCACAGGCGGCTGGCAGACGTACAAGACCCTTTATTTTGAGCCCGTTCGACTCGCGAGCGGCCAGCACTATTACATCAACTTCGAGGGTTACGACTACAACTCGCTCTGGCTGGATCTCTCGGCGAATACAGTCCAAAACGGCAGCTTCGATGAAGGCACGGCTGCGTGGACGATCGCGACGACGGACGCGGCGAAACTGGAGACATCCGAAGACGGCGAGCTGCAGGTCCGGCTGCCGGGAACGGGGACGCAATGGTGGGATCATCAGGTGCAGCAGTTGGGCTTGCATGTCGAGCATGGGAAAACGTACCGGCTTGAGCTGGATGCCCGGTCGTCGGTGCCAAGACCGATGCAAGTCGTCGTCTCGCAAAGCAGCGGCGAATATGCGAAGTATTTAATAGAAGAAACACAGCTGACGGAGGAGAAAACAAGGCTCTCTTACACCTTCGCGATGGATGCGCCGACAGATGCCGCAGCCGTGCTCGCCCTCGGTCTCGGTCAGCCCGCGACTGCGGACGGCTCGCATACCGTATCGATCGATAACGTGAAGCTGTACGAGGTAAATCCATCGGCGGATGCGGGCGGACAGCCGGTGAACGTGAACCTGCTGCACAATGGCGACTTCGCCAGCGGTACGGAAGGCTGGATCGCGTATGCCGCCGGAGATGCCAGCCAGCTTGCGATCGTCGCGGAAGACGGCAAGCTGCAGGCGTCAATCGCAACCGTCGGCGACAACCCATGGGACCGTCAAGTCATCAACGAAGGATTCGCCATTCAGCAAGGCGCCCGGTATAAGCTGACCTTCAAGGCGAAGGCCGGCACGGCGCGGAAGCTCGGGATCGGCATCGGCTGGGTAGACGTGGCGGCGAACTACGAGTGGCACGGCTATTTCGGCCAGCAGGCGGATCTGACGACCGAGGATCAGACGTTCTCCTACACGTTCGATGCGACGGCCGATAGCTACGGCAATGCGCGCCTCACGTTCGACATGGGGAATATCCCTGGCGGCAATGCTGGTCCGACGGCGATCACAATATCGGAAGTCAGCTTGGTTAATATGGGTCCGGCGAAGAACTAGCTCATCCGCTTGGATCAGGCCCATGCACACACGCGTGCAGGCAAACGGCCGGTCGGCGGACGAGAATTCGGCCTCGAAGCGAACGCCCGGCGGGTGATCGGGCTTAGGCAACACGAGTGGAAGGAATGCCGCACAAAAATATTACGCTTGACTTCCGGCACTGCTTACCCGGGCTATTGACAGCCATGTGCTATAGTGGAACTATAACGCACATGGGAGGCTTTCAATGTTTCAGCACAGTCATCAACATTACGAGAAGGTCGAGTTCGGCGCACGGGACTTGAGGTACGGCGAGTTGGTCGGCTGCACGTTCGATCGGTGTTCGTTCGCGAACGGGTCCCTGGAAGAGATCGTCACCAGCGGCTGCCGGTTCATGTCGTGCGATTTTCGCGGCGCGGCGTTGAACGGCTCGATACATAGAGAATCCGCCTTCGAGAACTGCAGTTTTGCCGGGGCTAATCTATTCGTGGCGAAATTCGAAGCGTGCAAAATGACGGGCTCCGATTTCTCCGGCGCCACGTTGGACGGCATCGCGATCGAGCAGGGCGACTGGTCGTATACGAATTTGAGACTGGCCCGGTTGGCCAGACAAGACCTGCGCGGCGTCCGGTTCGTCGAAGCCGACCTGTCCGGCGCGAACTTGGAGAAAGCAGATCTGAGATCTTGCGACCTGACGATGGCCGTGCTCGCGAAGGCGAAGCTGCAGGACACCGATATTAGAGGCGCCAAGCTGGACGGAGTAGACTTCAAAACCTTGACGTTGGCCGGCTTGAAAATGGATCGGGAGCAGGCGGTGCTAATGGCGCGCTCATATGGCGCTAAGATCGTGTGATCCTCAGGTACACATGCATATGCAGCGGCAAATAGCTGCATCTTTCACGATAAGGAGCCTTCTTCCGGTTGGTCCGACCGGTCAAGAGCGGCTCCTTTGCGCTGATATTTGGCAAGATCGCCCAGCGCATTTTGTTTTGTTATAGGATTCATCAGAATTCATTATCTTTAAGTCGACCATTTCGCTCGCGTTATATGGTATAGTTTTCAAAAGGTAAGTTAATCGGAGGGCGGAGATGTCCGTCTGCCCGCCTGCATGTTTTCGCAAGACAAACTTTTGTGGGGTGGATCGCGTTGCAATTGCAAGTAAACAACAGTCCGTTTAACCAAGAGCAGGTCGACCTTCTGAACCGGCTTCTTCCAGGCTTGACCGAAAGTCAGAAAATTTGGCTCAGCGGCTATCTCTCCGCGACGGCCTCCTTTCAGGCGGCATCCGGCGCTTCGGCGGCGACTCCGCAGGCGTTGAACGCCGCAGCTGCTCCGGCCGCTCCGGCAGCAAGCAAGGACGTGACGATTCTCTACGGCTCGCAGTCCGGCAATTCGGCGGGTTTTGCCAAGAAATCGGCCAAAGCGCTGCAAGAGAACGGCTTCAACGTTACCGTCTCATCCATGAGCGATTTCAAGACCAACCAACTTAAGAAAGTCCAGCAGCTGCTTATCGTAGCGAGCACGCACGGCGAAGGAGAGCCGCCGGATAACGCGATCTCCTTCCACGAGTTCCTGCTCGGCAAGCGCGCTCCGCGCTTGGAAGGGATGACCTTCTCGGTACTCGCGCTGGGCGATACCTCGTACGAGCTGTTTTGCCAGACCGGCAAAGAGTTCGACGCGCGATTAGAGGAGCTTGGCGCGACGCGTCTCTATGACCGCGTAGATTGCGACGTCGACTTCGACGAACCGGCAGCGGGATGGCTGAAAGGCGTTATCGAAGCTCTGAACGCAAGCGCGTCCGCTGGATCGGCGGTTGCCGAAGCCGCAGCGCCATCCACGGCATCCGGAATAGCCGTGGAATCGTCCTATTCCCGCACGAACCCGTTCCGTGCGGAAGTATTGGCGAACATGAACCTCAACGGCCGCGGCTCGAACAAGGAAACACGCCATCTGGAGCTTTCCCTTGAAGGGTCGGGAATTACGTATCAGCCAGGCGACGCCCTTGGTATCTATCCACAGAACGATCCAGCGCTCGTCGACGCGCTTCTGGAAGCGACGAAGTGGGATCCGCAGGCGCTGGTGACCGTGAACAAGAACGGCGAGACTCGCGCGCTGCGCGAAGCGTTGATCGATTACTTCGATATTACGACGTTGTCTAAGCCGCTGGTAGAGAAGCTCGCGCAAATCGCCGCGAACAAGGAAGCTTTCGAGCTGCTCGATGCTGCCAACCGGGAGAAGTTCAAGGCTTACGCGCATGGCCGCGATTTGCTTGATTTCATTCGGGATTACGGTCCGCTGCAAGCAAGCGCCCAGGACGTCGTGTCCCTGCTTCGCAAGATTCCTGCACGGTTGTATTCGATCGCCAGCGCCCAGTCGGCCAATCCGGACGAGGTGCACTTGACGATCGGCGCCGTTCGCTACGAAGCGCACGGCCGCGAGCGCAAGGGCGTATGCTCGATCTTCACCGCCGAACGGCTTCAGCCGGGCGATACGGTGCCGGTCTACATTCAACAGAACGCGAACTTCAAGCTTCCCGAAGATCCAAGCGCGCCGATCATCATGGTCGGACCGGGCACGGGCATCGCGCCGTTCCGCTCGTTCATGCAGGAGCGCGAAGAGATCGGGGCGGACGGACCGTCCTGGCTGTTCTTCGGCGATCAGCATTTCGTCACGGACTTCCTGTATCAGACGGAATGGCAGCGTTGGATCAAGGACGGCGTCTTGACTCGCATGGACGTGGCTTTCTCGCGTGATACGGAGGAGAAGGTATACGTGCAGCACCGGATGCGCCAGCATGGCAAGGAGCTGTACGCTTGGCTGGAGCAAGGGGCGTCGTTCTATATTTGCGGCGACGAGAAGAACATGGCCAAGGACGTGCACAGCGCGCTCTTGGACATTATCGAGACTGAAGGCGGCAAGAGCCGCGAGGAAGCGGAGAATTATTTGGCGTCGATGCAGCAGAGCAAGCGGTATCAGCGCGACGTATATTGATTTTGGATGAAGAGGAGCACGACTTAGCATGGCAAAGACGAAATTAACGGCCCCTGAGGGAACACCTAGTGATGTCGAACGCATCAAGCGCGAGAGCAACTATTTGCGCGGCACCTTGGCCGAATCGATGCTGGAACCGCTTAGCTCCGGCATCTCGGACGACGATAACCGGCTGATGAAATTCCACGGCAGCTATCTGCAGGACGACCGCGATCTGCGTAACGAACGCCAGAAGCAGAAGCTCGAGCCCGCATACCAATTCATGCTCCGCGTCCGCATGCCGGCTGGCGTCGCCCAGCCGGGGCAATGGCTCGTCATGGACGAGCTGGCCAACAAATACGGCAACGGCACGTTGAAGCTGACGACGCGTCAGACGTTTCAGATGCATGGCATACTGAAGTGGAACATGAAGAAGACGATTCAAACGATTCACACGGCGCTGCTCGATACGATCGCCGCATGCGGCGACGTCAACCGGAACGTCATGTGCAATCCGAATCCATACCAATCCGACGTTCACGCCGAGGTCTATGAATGGTCGAAGCGGCTTAGCGACGACCTGCTGCCGCGGACGAGGGCGTACCATGAGCTGTGGCTCGACGAGGAGAAAGTCGCCTCCACGCCGGAGGTCGACGAGGTCGAACCGATGTACGGCCCGCTCTACTTGCCGCGCAAATTCAAGATCGGCATCGCAGTGCCGCCTTCCAACGATATCGATGTCTACTCGCAGGATCTAGGTTTCATCGCGATCGTCGAGGACGGCAAGCTGACCGGCTTTAACGTAGCGATCGGCGGCGGGATGGGGATGGCGCACGGCGACAAGGAGACTTACCCGCAGCTCGCGAAAGTCATCGGTTATTGCAAGCCGGAGCAGATTTACGATGTTGCGGAGAAAATCATCACGATCCAGCGCGACTACGGCAACCGTGCGCACCGCAAGAACGCCCGGTTCAAGTACACCGTCGATCGGCTCGGTCTGAAGAACGTCAAATCCGAGCTGGAGCGCCGTCTCGGCTGGAAGCTAGCGGCCGCCAAGGAGTTCCACTTCAACGATAACGGCGACCGTTACGGCTGGGTGCAAGGCGTCGGCGATACGTGGCACTACACGATGTTCGTGGAAGGCGGCCGCGTCGCGGATTTCGACGGCTATCCGCTCATGACGGGGCTTCGCGAGATCGCGAAAGTTCATACCGGCGACATTCGCTTGACGGCGAACCAGAACTTGATTATTGCCAACGTATCGGCGCAGAAGAAAGCCGAGATTTCGGCGCTCATCGAACGGTATGGTTTGTCCGACGGCAAAAGGATCTCGGGGCTTCGCCGCAGCTCGATGGCTTGCGTGTCGCTGCCGACATGCGGACTTGCGATGGCGGAAGCGGAGCGTTACCTGCCGGTGCTCATCGACAAGATCGATGTTATGCTGGACGAGAACGGACTGCGCGAAGAAGAGATCACGATCCGGATGACAGGCTGCCCGAACGGCTGCGCGCGCCATTCGCTCGCCGAGATCGGCTTTATCGGCAAGGCGCCGGGCAAATACAATATGTATTTGGGCGCCGCGCACGACGGCAGCCGCTTGAGCAAGATGTACCGGGAGAATATCGGCGAAGACGAAATTCTTCGCGAGCTGTCGGCGCTCATCCCGCGCTATGCGCAGGAACGTAAGAGCGGCGAACACTTCGGCGACTTCGTCATCCGCGCGGGCGTCATTGCCGCGACGACGGACGGTACCAACTTCCATGCTTAATGGCCGCTTGCGAGCGGCTTGAATAAATGGAACGGGGCAGGCATGCGATTCCACGAATCGCATGCCTGTTGGCGTTTCATGGGGTTGGCAGACATCGGATCGTAGGAGGTTGGGCCGCCCACTGACCGAGCGTGACCGAGCAACGCGTGTCGCGATGGCACCGCGCGCCGCGGAGAGGAGAGATGAAGGTCTACATGTATAAGAGCTGGCGCACGATTCCGGATTCGCGGGTTCAATTGCGCTTTTAAGCTAATTTTCAGACTGCGCTAAGGTTCTTTTCATCTACGTCTGATAGTGTAAATGTAATTCGTTCGACCGCATGCACTACAGCATGTAGTGAAGAAGGGGTAGGTTGATTGCCGTCTTTTTTTTGTTCTTTTGCACTACGTAATGTAGTGTTAATTGGATGGCGACATACATAGGAGGAGGAATAGGAATGAAGAAGAAATGGGTACTGGCGGCAGGAGCGGCAATCGTGGTTTTGGCAGGCGGGGGGTATATCACATATGATTACTTCACAGGAAATCAGGTGGAGATCAAGGAAGTGATCGGCGAGGCGGATGCTGCCACAGCATCTGGGGCGATAGTAACGGGCGAGCAGCTGAACGGGGACTGGACGATCGCTGATGGCTCCGAGGTGTATATCTCAATGACGACGTCGAAGGAGACCGTCAACATGACAGCCGGCACGGTAACGGGCAAATGGACGATTGATACGGCGAATGCGGGACAAATGACAGCCGAAGGCACCGTCGACCTGGAAGGTCTGGATTCGGGCAATCCGATGCGCGACGGCCACATTAAAGGCGATCAATACTTGAACGCGGCTGCACATCCGCAAGCGACGTTCACGGCTGCGTCGATCGATGGCTTCCCGGAATCGTGGAGCGAGGGTGTCGCCGTGCCGCTGCAGCTCAAGGGCACGTTGAACGTGCGCGGCGTCGACAAGGAGGTCGTGTTCGACAGCCAGGCGGTCTATGATCAAGGACAGGTGAAGCTGGAAGGCAGCACGATTGTTACCTTCGCCGACTTCGGCATGAAGAACCCACACCAGGTGCTGGTGGAGACGGAGAACGACGTGAAAGTAGAGCTTCAGCTGCTGCTGGATAGGCCTGCCGTATAAGGAAATGCGAACAAGTCGGTCCATGATAGACCGGCTTGTTTCGACGATGTTTGGCTGATCAGCTGCAGACACCGCGATGCTATCCGGACCAGTGCTCTTCTCGTGCGTCTATGATACGTTCGCGCGAAGGGGCGCGGAATTCATGGTAGAATAGTGCTTATTGCGGGAACTAAACGAGAAAAGTCGGTGGAATGAATGCAGCGGAACGATCTGGAAGAGGCAAAGCAGCTGTTCATACGCAATTGCGGAAATATGATCCGGATGCATAAGGAAGGCGTGCTTCAAGTGTATAAGGCCTACGAGGTGCCGAAGGAAACGGAAGCGGCGTGGACAGCGGAACTAATCGATGAATTAGTCAAGGCGTTATCTATTCTCAACACGAATGCTCTGGAAGAGCTGGAGTCGATGTACAAAATCGGTCAGCAGCCGTCGATTTATGTAGGTATTCTCCAATTCGCGTCCAAACAGGTCATGAGCGCGGACAGCATCGTGAGACTCGCCTATGCCGAGTCGATTGTCCGGATGTTCAAGCTGATGCGGCAATCGCCGTCCAAAGACGTGCACTACAAGTCGCTCCAAGTGGCGTCCGAACTGCTCGAGGACGTCATCGCGAAGCCGCTTGTCTTGGATGTAGGCCGCGAGCTGCAAATTTACGGGCTGTCGGACAAGAAGGCGCTGAATACCCGGGCACGCCAAAGTTTGGACGAGGCACGGGAGGTATTCGGCCGGTTCAAGTAGAAGTGGTGGGGGAACCATTCCATCGCTGGAGGTGTCATGAAAATGAATAAAGAACGTCTAGAGCGTCTGCGTCCATTGCTGCGTCACTTTGTTGACCAAGGACCAGCCGGTTGTTCTTGCCTGGTCGTCCATGACGGTAACGTTGTATTCGAAGATTATGCCGGTCATGCCGATGAAGCAAGCGGGCAACCGATCGGGCCGGACACGATTTTTCGGATTTTCTCCAACACGAAGGTCGTGACGTGCGCTGCCGCGCTGATCTTGCATGAAAGAGGCTTGTTTTTGCTGAATGACCCGTTGGAAGAATACTTGCCGGCATTCAAGCAGCCGCTCGTCTACATCGAAGAGCAAGGAGAGCGGAGGGCGGTGCCTTCGACTCGCCCGATCCGGGTGAAGGATCTGTTCACGATGTCTTCCGGGATCACCTACCCAGGGGAGAACGGCGAGACGGAGCAGGCAACGAAGCGGCTTGAAGACGAGTTGAGACAAAGCGGGCGCTTCGACAACCGTTCGCTAGCCGAGGGACTTGCGGCGATCCCGCTTGCCTTCGAGCCGGGAACCAGATGGCAGTATGGCTATAGTCACGACGTGCTCGGCGCGTTGATCGAGGTGCTCTCCGGCAAGACGCTCGGACAGTTCATGCAAGACGAGCTGTTCAATCCACTCGGGATGCACGATACGTTCTTTCGAATCCCGGAGAACAAACGAGCACGACTAGCGACGATGTATATCCGGGACGAAGCGGGCATTCGGAATCCGAGTGACCTATTCGAGGCGAACTACCAGCCGGAAGCCACGTTCGAGAGCGGCGGGGCAGGCTTGTTGTCCACGTTGGCCGACTATGGCCGGTTCGCGAGCATGCTGGCGCAAGGAGGCAAGCTGGACGGCGTTCGCATACTCGGCGCCCGAACGGTTGAACTGATGGCGGCCAATCAGTTGTCCAGCCAACAATTAAAGGATTACAATTGGCCGTATTTGGCCGGCTATGGGTACGGTCTGGGCGTACGGACAATGATGGACCCAGCGGCCGCGGGCAGCGGCGCTTCCATCGGGGAGTTCGGCTGGAGCGGGCTGGCCGGGACATGGACGATGATCGATCCGAAGGAGAAGCTGGCGGCTGTATACATGCAGCAGATGCTGCCGAATTTGGAAGCGTATCATCAGCCGCGGCTGCGCAATGTGATTTACGGCGCGTTGGGTTGACGCTAACGCAACCAGCAAAGGCCGATTGCCGGTTCTCCGGCGATCGGCCTTTTGGCGTCCGTCGAGCGTGGACTGTGCATCCGCAGCCTGTAGGGGGCTATTTTTTACACCGATCATTGATTTCGTATTACTTTTCGTTGTTCCGCCCAATTAAGAAAAACGCTTTCATCGCCTATAATTTCACTTGTAAGCGTTACCACGCCGAATGTGAAAGGCCATAAGAAGGGGGAACTCGGAAGATGCTGAACAAACAAAGAACGGTTTTCATGGCGATCGTCCTTACGCTCGTCATGGTACTCGCCGCTTGCTCGGGCAACAATGCCGCGAACAACGGAGGCAGCGCTGCGCCTGCCAACGCGTCGGATAAGACGGAGACGGCTGCAGAGCCGGCTGCTGCGGGAGGCGAAGGCGGTGCCGACACGTCCGAGGAGGTCCAGCTGAAAATGATTTTCGTCGGACCGAAGCCCGCCGACTATGACGTCGTGTTCGCTGAATTGAATAAGAAGCTGAAGGAGAAAATCAACGCGACGCTGGAAGGCGAGTTCCTGGATTGGTCCGACTGGGCGCAGAAGTACCCGCTGAAATTCGCCGCGAACGAAGACTTCGATCTCGTCTACTCCGCGAACTGGGCCGGATACCACGATCAGGCGTTGAAGGGCGGCTTCCTGGAGATAACGGATGACATGATCGCCAAGTACTTGCCGAAGACGCAAGAAGCAATGCCGCAAGTGAGCTGGGATCAAGCGAAGGTGAACGGCAAGTTGTTCATGGTGCCGCAGAACCGTGGCGAGTCGGTGGAGAAGCTGATTCTGTACCGCGAAGATTTGCGCAAAAAGTACAACCTTCCCGCGATCGACAGCCCTGAGGCGTATGCGACGTACTTGAAGACGATCGCCGAGAACGAGAAAGGGATCACGCCATTCACGCCGGAGACGGGCGACTGGAAATATCACAACCTGGACCGCGTCCTGTTGAAACAGCAGTACGAGTGGAACATGTTCGATCTGGATATGCCGTTCGCATTTAAGCTGTCCGACGCGAAGGGACAAGTGTTCAACGTGTACCAAACGCAGGAATTTAAAGATTTGCTCGCATACTACAAGGATCTCGCCGATCATAACGCATGGGCGAAGAACGTGTTGAACAGCAAGGATGACCATCAACAGAAATTCAAGCAGGGCCTAACGGCGTCGATTACGCATAACAACGGCACGCTCGGCAATGTGATGACGCAGATGAAGCAGGAGAATTCGCCGTACGAGGTCGCGCTGGCGGACGTCACGCCGGACAAAGCGAAATCCATCGCGATCTCCACGCAGAACGGCACGTCGATTCATGCGACAAGCAAGCATCCGGAGCGCGCCTTGATGCTGATCGACCTGATGCAGAACGACAAGGAAATTCACGACCTGATCATGTACGGCGTGCAAGGCGTGCATTACGAGCCGGTCGGAGATACGGTATTCAAGGCGACGGACAAAAACGCGAACTTCACGAACTTCTCCAACTGGGGCTTCAACTCTCCGCTCAACCGGGACAACGAAGCATTCCCGAAAGAAGCGTCCGATCTCGTAGCCAAGTGGGAGAGCGGTGTCTACCACTATCCGCTGGAAACGTTCGTGTTCGATAACACCAAGGTGAAGACAGAGCTCGCCAACATCGGCAACGTCATGCTGCGTTATGCGCTTCCGCTCGAATACGGCGTCGTGAAAGACACGGACAAAGGGCTTGCGCAGCTGAACGAACAGCTGGATGCCGCGGGCATCGAGAAAGTAAGACAAGAGCTGCAGGCACAGATCGACGCATTCTTGGCGAATCAGCAATAAGCAGCGGTTAGGAATGCGCGGCGAACGGTCGCGCGTAATAGAGCAAGCAAACCCGAGTTCGCGGCGCGAATTCGGGTTTTTGCATGCCGCGTACAGGACGGGGTTAAACTTAATCCGGATAGGAGATCAACGTCGTCTCATGACCGAGCTCATGTCGGCCCAGGCGGACTTGCCGCGCTTTCGTGCTTGCGGGCGGTTCGCAGCAGGAATTCGTATCGCTCCTCCCGCCGCCTGCGGATTCAGGGCGCGAAACGGAGCAAGCACAGCAATTTGCGCAGCACGGATAGACGTTGTTGACAAAAGGGCAAACATGTAACTATAATGGTTACAGGTAAAGCGAAGTCAATTATGAGCGGAGGACGACAATATGAAATTACTAGTAACTGGAGCTACGGGCAAATTGGGTTCGAAGGTGGTTGAAGCGTTGCTGAAGAAGGTTCCGGCGAGCGAACTGGCGGTCAGCGTGCGCAACCCGGAGAAAGCGGCTGCATTGAAGGCGCAGGGCATCGACGTGCGGCAAGGCGATTTCGACCGTCCGGAGACGCTTGACGCTGCTTTCGCGGGCGTCGATCGGCTGCTCATCATCTCGGCTGACGGCGATAACGAGACTCGCATCCGGCAGCATACGGACGCTGTCGCGGCGGCGAAACGCGCGAATGTCGGCTTCATCGCCTATACAAGCGCGACGAATGCGCGCGAGAGCTCGCTGTTCCTGGCCGAGGTGCATCGGGTGACGGAAGAGGCGATTATCTCGACGGGCATCCCTTATGCCTTCCTGCGCAACAACTGGTACTTGGAGAACGAGATCGGCAGCATTCAAGCCGCGTTGGCCGGTCAGCCGTGGCTGACATCCGCAGGCAATGGCAAGGCAGGCTGGGCGCTGCGCCAGGAGTATGCGGAAGCTGCTGCTGCCGTGTTGGCCGGAGAAGGGCATGAGAACGCCGTCTACGAGCTGGGCGGTCCGCTCCGTACCCAAGAAGAGCTGGCTTCCGCGGTTGGTGCGGTTATCGGCCGAGACATTCCGGTTCATCAAGTCGACGATATCGAGTATGCGTCTATCATGGCGGGTGCCGGCGTGCCTGATTTCGTGGTCCCGATTCTTGTTAGCATTCAGAAGAGTATTCGCGACGGCGCGCTCGAGGTGGGAAGCGACGATCTGGAGAAGCTGCTCGGCCGTCCGCTGACGCCGCTCGATCAAGCGTTGGCCGCGCTCGTGAAGGAGCTGCCGTCCGCTTAAGTGCTCACGCCTCGCGAATCGGAGGCAGGGAGCCAGCTGAACGTAGCTTGCTAGGTTTCGCAGTAATACGTTGGATGTTATCATACTCATGCAGGGCCTCTTCTAATCATCTTTGGATGACGCGAAGAGGTCCTATTTATTTTGGACTGCATTTGGCTGCGTCGAGCAGTGAACCGCAACGAGGAAGCTCCCGCGTCACTCGAAACGCAATTTCATATCGATATGCGGGATGTCATCCTCCAAGTAAATTTCCGATACATTAACGAAGCCGAACGAATGATAGAAGTTCTCCAAATAAGACTGCGCTTGTATTTTGACCTCGGTTTCCCGCCACTCATCGCGAATATAGTCCAGTCCGCGCCGTACCAGCTCGGCGGCGACGCCTTGGCCCCGGTACGCTTGGTTGACCAGCACTCTACCGATGGAAGCCTCCGGGTAAGCCAGACCGGCTGGTAATATCCGAAGGTAAGCGATCACGTTCCCTTCGTCATCCAATCGATACAGATGCATCGATTGCAGATCTTTGCCGTCCACCTCAGGATAGGGGCACTGCTGCTCCACGACGAATACTTGCGTTCGCTCCTGCAATATCCGGTACAGCTCAAGCGTGGATAGTTGCTCGAATGTTTTCAATATCCAAGTCATGTTGGGATCTCTCCTTGATACGAAATCGCGCGATATGTTGTCAGTTTACACGAAAAGGGGCTGGACCGCATTGTTTCGTTGCAACACGCGCAACAACATACGCAGAAACTTAAGTAAAAATGAAAGGAGGTTTTTGTTTTCTTTTGTTTTATACGAAAGTTTCTGTTTTCAAAACAAAACAAACATGTTACTATCCGATTATAGAACTAATCCCATACATTCGGAGGTAAACAAAATGGTACAAAGCTTGTGGCAGGCTTCGGAAGCGTCCCAACATACGAACGGACTCGATCAGCTGGTGTATCGGTCCAATCTGATCGGCGCCGATCGCCGGGTGTGTAATATTTTTGGCGGCAATACGTCTTCCAAGACGACGGTGCAGGATTTTCGCGGTCGCGATATCGAAGTGATGTATGTGAAAGGAAGCGGCTCCGATCTCGGTTCGATGAAGGCGGGGAATTTCACCGGTCTTCGTATGGACGACATTCGCCCGCTTATTGAGCGCGAGTCGATGACCGATGAAGAGATGGTCGCGTACCTCGGCCACTGTATGATCGACGCCAAGCATCCGCGCGCGTCGATCGAGACGCTGCTGCATGCGTTCTTGCCGTTCAAGCATGTGGACCATACGCATCCGGATGCGATTATCAGCCTGTGCTGCGCGGACAACGGCAAGGAGCTGGCTCGCGAAATTTTCGGCGACCGTTTCGTCTGGGTGCCTTACGTGCGTCCCGGCTTCACGCTGTCGAAGATGATCGCCGAGGGCGTATTCGCGAACCCGAATGCCGAGCTTGTGCTGATGGAGAAGCACGGCCTGGTCACGTGGGGCGAGACGAGCGAAGCGTGCTACGCGCAGACGATCAAGATCATTAATGAGGCGGAAGCGTTCATCGAAGCTCGCGTGAACGAAGCGCGTCTGTTCGGCGGGCAGAAGCATGCCGCGCTGCCGGCGGATGTCCGCCGTCAGATCGCATCGCAAGTGATGCCGACGATCCGCGGCGCGGTATCGGACGGCAAGAAGATGATTCTCTCCTTCGACGATCAAGACGACGTGCTCGCGTTCGTGGGCGGCTTCGATGCGCCGCAGCTATCGCAGGTCGGCGCTGCTTGTCCCGACCATCTGGTGCACACGAAGGTCGTACCGCTGTTCATCGACTGGACGCCGGACGCTGATGACGTCGCAGGTTTGAAGGCGAAGCTCGCCGAGGGCATCGCAGCATACAAGGAGCAGTACCAAGCGTACTTCGAGCGCAACAAGAACGAAGGCGATGTCATGTTCGAAGCTGCGCCGCGCGTTATCTTGATCCCGGGCGTCGGCATGGTGAACACGGGCAAAAGCTGGGCGCTCTCGCAAGTCAGCGGCGCGCTGTATCACCGCGCGATCGCGGTCATGCGCGGCGCGACGGCGCTGGGCCAATTCGTCTCGCTGAGCGAGAACGAATCGTACAACGTGGAATATTGGCCGCTCGAGCTGTATAAGCTGTCGCTCGCGCCTGCTGAAGCCGAATTCTCCCGCAAGGTGGCGTTCATTACCGGCGGGGCCGGCGGCATTGGCAGCGAGACGGCGCGCCGCCTGGCTTCCGAAGGCGCGCACGTCGTGCTGGCGGACTTGAATCTCGAAGGCGCGCAGAAGGTCGAGCAGGAAATCAACGACAAGTATGGCGAGAATCGCGCATTCGCAGTGAAGATGGACGTAACCGACGAAGCAGCCGTCCAAGCTGCCTATGCGGAAGTCGCGCTCGTCTACGGCGGCGTCGACATTATCGTCAACAACGCGGGCTTAGCTACGTCCAGCCCGTTCGATGAGACGTCGCTCAAGGAATGGAACCTGAACATGAATGTGCTCGGCACGGGTTACTTCTTGGTGGCGCGCGAAGCGTTCAAATTGATGAAAGACCAGGGCATCGGCGGCAACATGGTGTTCATTGGCTCCAAAAACTCGGTCTACGCGGGCAAAAACGCGACGGCCTACAGCGCGGCCAAGGCGCTCGAAGCCCATCTGGCGCGCTGCATCGCGGCGGAAGGCGGCGAGTTCGGCATTCGCGTCAACACGATTTTGCCGGATGCGATTCTCCAAGGATCCGCGATCTGGAACGGCTCATGGCGGAACGAACGCGCGGCCGCTTACGGCATCGACCCGGATCAGCTGGAGGAGTACTACCGCAAACGCACGACGCTGCTCGTGAATATTTATCCGAAGGATATCGCCGAAGGCATCGCGTTCTTCGCTTCGTCGAAGTCCGACAAAACGACCGGCTGCATGCTGACGATCGACGGCGGGGTGCCGGCGGCGTTCACCCGCTAATATATAGAAGGAGGATACATCCGATGACGGAACCGGCTATTCAACAAGCTTACGAGGCGGCCAAGGCGCTGTACGCGCAGCATGGCATCGATACGGACGACGTGCTCAAGAAGCTGGCAGCAATCAAGATTTCGATGCACTGCTGGCAGGGCGACGACGTGCGGGGATTCCTGAACCGCGGTCAGGAGCTGACCGGCGGTATTTCGGTAACAGGCAACTATCCGGGCGCGGCCCGGACGCCTGAGGAACTTCGAGCGGATTTGGAGCAAGCCTTCGCGCTGATCCCGGGCAAGCATAAAGTAAATTTGCACGCGATCTACGCCGATACCGACGAGCATGTGGAACTTGACCAGCTCGAGCCGAAGCATTACGAGCGTTGGGTCGAGTGGGCGAAGGAGCAAGGGCTCGGCCTTGATTTCAATCCGACCTGCTTCTCGCACGAGAATTCCAAGGACGGCTTCACCCTCAGCCATCCGGATGAGAACATCCGCCGTTTCTGGATCGACCACTGCAAGGCCTCCCGGAAGATCGGCGCTTATTTCGGGGAGCAGCTCGGACAGACATGCGTGACGAACGTGTGGGTGCCGGACGGCTTCAAGGACAATCCGGTCGACCGGATGTCCCCGCGCAAGCGGCTGAAGGCTTCCTTGGACGAAGTGTTCGCCGAGCCGATCGATCCGCGATACAACCTGGATGCCGTCGAGAGCAAGCTGTTCGGTCTCGGCTCGGAAGCCTATGTCGTGGGCTCGCATGAATTCTACATGGGCTACGGCTTGCAGAACGACAAGCTGATCTGTCTGGACGCGGGCCACTTCCATCCGACGGAAGTGATCTCGAACAAGTTGTCCTCGCTTGCGCTGTTCACGAGCGGCATTCTGCTCCATGTCAGCCGTCCGATGCGTTGGGACAGCGACCACGTCGTCATCTTGGACGACGAGCTGCTTGAGATCGGCCGGGAGCTGGTCCGCCATGATCTGCTCGGCGTCACCCACATCGGTCTCGATTTCTTCGACGCGAGCATTAACCGCGTAGCGGCATGGGTCGTCGGGACGCGCAATACAATCAAGGCGCTGCTGCGCGCGATGCTGGAGCCGATCGAGGCGTTGAAGCAAGCGGAGCTGGAAGGCGACTACACGACGCGGCTCGCATTGACCGAAGAATTCAAATCGTATCCGTTCGGCGCCGTGTGGGATTATTATTGCGCGTCCCAGGACGTGCCGGTCCGCGAACAGTGGATTCAGCAGGTCAAAGCCTACGAGCGGGACGTGCTGCTGGCACGCGGTTAATCGACGCAAGGGAGGTACGCGCATGTCTTTCGCATTGGCATTCGATTTGGGCGCGAGCAGCGGCAGGGCGATTCTGGGCCGTCTACAGGACGGGAAGATCGTGACGGAGGAACTGCACCGCTTCCCGAACGATCCCGTTCAAGTCGGGGAGCGTCTCCAGTGGGACCTCCTTCGGCTGTATCATGAGATCAAGCAAGGCTTGCTGAAAGCGAAGCACTCGGGCGTAGAGCCGGCGAGCATCGGCATCGATTCGTGGGCGGTCGATTACGGTCTGCTTGCCCGCGACGGCAGTCTGCTCGGCAATCCGAATCATTACCGGGACCGCGCTTCGGAAGGCATAATGGAGAAGTTGAAAGAAGAGCTTGGGGAGGCGGAGATCTTCTCGCGTACGGGCATTCAGTTCCTGCCATTCAACACGATCTATCAATTAGCCGCTCAGAGCCGGGGCGGGTCGCCGCAATTAGAGGGAGCGTCCCATTTGCTCATGATCCCGGATTTGCTGCGCTACTTGCTGACCGGCGAGCGGTACCATGAGTTCTCCAACGCGACGACGACCCAGCTGTATAATCCGGTTGCAGGACAATGGGATGATACCTTGCTAGGACATCTTGGCGTGCCGCGGACGCTGTTCAGCCCCGTACTTCGGCCGGGGTCGCCGGCTGGCGTCGTGCAAGCCTCGGTCCGGGAAGAGCTTGGCGTCGGGCCGATTCCGGTCTACGCCGTCGCCGAACACGATACCGCGTCTGCCGTCGTGGCCGTACCCGCCTTGGAGCGGTCATTCGCCTACCTAAGCTGCGGCACGTGGTCGCTGCTTGGCACGGAGATCGAGGAGCCGGTCATTACAGACGAAGCGCGCGAGCTTAATTTCACGAACGAAGGCGGCTTCGGCGATACGTACCGGCTGCTGAAGAACATTATGGGACTTTGGATTTTGCAAGAAAGCCGCCGGGCATGGGAGCGCGAAGGCAGCACGTATTCGTTCCCCGAGCTCGTGCAGCTGGCCGGCGAAGCGCTGCCGTTCGCCGCTCTCATCGATCCGGACGACCCGAGCTTCATGGCGCCTGGCGATATGCCCGAGCGTATCCGTCAATATTGTGCGCGGACTAGGCAGGAAGCGCCGCAGACGCCGGGGGCCATCGTGCGCTGCATCTTGGAGAGTCTGGCGCTGAAGTACCGATACGTGCTGGAGCTGACGGAACGGTTGTCCGGCCAGCAGTTCAGCGGTCTGCACATGGTCGGAGGCGGTATTCACAATACGCTGCTGTGCCAGTGGACGGCAGACGCGATCGGCAAGCCGGTGTGGGCGGGACCTTCCGAAGGGAGCGCCATTGGCAATCTTGCGGTGCAGTGGATCGCCCGCGGGGACTTCAAGGATATATGGGAAGCGCGAAGCGTCATTCGGGAATCATTCCCGGTAACCACCTATGAACCCGGAGCAAGCCAAGCCTGGGAAGCGGCATACGAGCAATTCTCGCGCGTGACGGGGATTAATCGTTAACCCGATCTCCACGTTCGTCGCGGGATGGCAAATGACGTTATTAGGGGACGAAACATGGAATGCATCGAGATGGGCATCGCAGATCCGCGCAAGGTGCTCTTCATGGACGATATGGTCGGAACGGGAGACGTCATCTTCGCGGCGACTGGCGTAACGCCGGGGGAATTCCTCGGCGGCGTCCGCTATCTGTCCGATCAGCGCGCCGCGAGCGCAGGCCGAGAGCATCGGGCAGCATTGAAGCGATAAGCATAATGCAATGAGACCGCCTTCAGGTTCTGAGGCGGTCATTTGGCATCTGCGATCGTGGGCGGACGACGGGAGTAGACAACCCGGTGCGTGAGGTTGGCGTTGGCCGAGCTTCGTTTGCCATAAAGGGTGGGTGAACATGGATATTTATGCGAAGCTGCCAATCGGCATAGCGGACACAAGTCTGGGTCTCCCGTTTTTGTCGCATACACTTGTTAGGCTCGGCTCTCCAACAGCTGTTTTAACCGGCGCAAATCGTTGTTGTTCGCGCGGCGCATCATGAAAGACATAAGCGGTGAGAGGAACGCGGAGAAGCCGGTCGGCGTTCCGCGGTTGCGCAGCGTCATGCGCGTGGCGTCCTCGCCCGCGTCGGACCAGGTATACGTCGTTTCCATCGGAAAAGGACCGTCGGCCGTGCGCATAATGAGCAGCTTACCGGGTTCGTAAGCGGCAATTTCGTATACATAGGATAGATCCTTGCCGAGAAAACGAGCTTTGAAGGCTGCCTGCGCGCCGACCTCGACTCGGCTGCCGCGGACCCACGCCGCCGAGTCGATATTGACGTACCACTCGGGCGCATGTTCGGGATTGGCGGCATATTCGGCGGTTCGTTCGACCGACTTGTGGATCAAGATTTCAGTATGGACATCGACCATGGATGGGCAACCCTTTCCTTTACATTCTGCTGGAATAAGACAGCTGCTATGGAATTGAATTCATTTTGCCCGGATATCGCGGGCTTGATGTATGTTCCAAACTGCTGCCCGCAGCCAGTCGAACTCTCCTTTGCCATAAATTAATTAGGGCTCTTGTCCCGCATCCGTTATGATAGAGAAAAAGAGAAAGGCGGCGCGGCATCATGAGCATAAATCAAGCTATGGCGAATACGAGACTGGAAGGCGATACCATCATTCTGGAGCCGCTGGAGCCGGGGCACCGGAGCGCACTGGCTCAATTGTTAAACGACCCGGCGATTTGGCAATTTACATGGAGGACGGTAACGAACCTGGAAGAGGCCGAAGCGCTTGTCGATGAAGCGCTGCTCGCGCGGGCGGCCGGGAAGCAGCTGCCGTTCGCTATCATCGATAAACGAAGCGGCCGCATCGTCGGCACGTCGCGAATTGCAGACATGAGCCCGGTGCACCGGCATGCAGAAATCGGCTATTCGTGGCTGTCGCCAAGCGTCTGGCGCACGCCCGTGAATACCGAATGCAAGCGACTGCTGATCGCTTACTGCTTCGAGGAGCTGAATGCGCTTCGCGTGCAATTCTCGATCAGTCATCATAATGAACGGTCGCAGCGTGCGGTCGAGCGCATCGGCGCGGTACGGGAAGGCGTCTTGCGCCGGGCGAGGGTGAAGCCGGACGGCTCGATCCATGACGTCGTCATCTACGGCATCGTGGATGGCGAATGGCCGGATGTGCGGGAGCGGATCGACGGATTGCTAGGGAAGCAGTACGTATAATGAATACCATTCGAGCTTAGCCTTAATGATCTATAACGAACAAAAAACGAACTGCGAGGGGGCTATTCCCCCTACGACAGTTCGTTTTTCACTTCTCTGATCGTTAATCTAAATGCACGGTAAACGTCGTGAGTTCGTCCGGCACGCTCTTCGCCATAATTTTGCCCCGATGCTGCTCCACAATCGACTTGGCGATCGCAAGACCGAGCCCGTAGCCGCCATGCTGACGGGAGCGGGAAGCGTCCGCCCGGTAGAAGCGGTCGAAGATCCGGTCTAGATGCTCGGCCGCGATGCCGGGTCCGGTATTGGAGACCGACAGCTGAATGTGGCTGTGATGGCGCTTCAACGTCAATTTAATGGAACCGTGCGGGTTCGTATATTTGAGCGCGTTGTCGAGGAGGATCATGACGACCTGCTTCATCTGCTCGCTGCTCCCCGTCATCGTCAAGCCAGGTTCGATGTCATAGTCGAGCGTCAGTTCTTTCTCGTAGATCACCGCCTCCATCGTCAGGATAATGCCGTCAACCGCATCGCTCAGATCGAACGGGACGTGGATCATGCTTGCGCGGGCGTCGTCCATCTGGGTCAAATAGAGCAGATCGTTCGTGAGCGTCTTCATCCGCTCGGTCTCCGACTTGATGTGGTGGAGCCATTTGGCCTGATCGGTGATCGTGTCCTCGCCGTTAGCCAGCAATACGTCAGCGTTCGTATTGATGACGGCCAGAGGCGTCTTCAATTCGTGCGAGGCGTCGGCGATGAACCGCTTCTGCTTCTCGAACGCTTCCTTCACCGGCGCGATGGAGCGTCCGGCGAAGTAGCGGGAGGCGATATAGATGACACCGAGCATGACGAGCGCGACGGCGGAGAAGGTATAAGTTAAATTAGTCAAAATGTTCTGCTGCGGCGTGACATCCATGCAGAATATGCTGTAGCCCGTCGGGGTCGCCATCACGCTGTACGCCCAACGGGTCCCGTCGATCGTGAACTGGCCTTCGTCGTCGCTGCTTGCGGACGCGTGCTTCACCGCTTCCGCATACATGCTGTCGTCGAGCTCGAACCGCGAGCTCGTCTGCGTAATCGTCCAATTCGCGTCGGTCTTCACTTCGAAAGCGACGAAGCGGGGGCCTTGATTACCTTGAAAATCGCCGCCTTGGAAGCTGCCAGCTTGCTTTGGCGGTCCGCCTTGGCCTTGATTTTGTCCTGCTGCCGGCCCTTGGCCAGGGCCATCCATTTTGCGGGTGGTATCCGCCAGCCGGTGCAAATCCATGCGAATGTCGTTCTGCACGTTCCGATACGTGATCGTGTAGATCGTGGCGAAGGCCACGAACATGATGAACGTGATGATGATCATGTTCATCAGCAAGAACCGGTTGCGAAGTTGATTGAACATCAGCCGCTCACCTCTTCCAGCACGTAGCCGACCCCGCGGATCGTATGAATGCGAACCGATGATTGGAGGAACGTCAGCTTCTTCCGAAGGAACGAGATATACACCTCGACGTTATTGTGCTCGGCGTCCGAATCGAATCCCCACAGCTTCTCGATGATCTGCTCCTTGGAGGTGACCGCCTGCTTGCGCGTCATCATGAGTTCGAGCAGCTGGCTTTCCTTCAAAATGAGCTTCAGCTCCTTCCCCTTGCAAGTGACCTTCAAGTAAGCCGTGTTCAGCTCGATGTCTCCGAAGCGAAGCCCGTCCTCGGGCACGACCTCGCCTTTGCGCCTAAGCGCTGCTCGTATACGCGCCAGAAGCTCGCCGGTATTAAAGGGCTTGGCGATGTAATCGTCCGCGCCGTGATCGAGTCCCGCGATTTTGTCCGGAATCTCGCCCTTGGCTGTCAGCATGATGACCGGCGTGGCGATTCCTTTCGTACGCAGTCGCTTCAGGATCGAGATCCCGTCCATGCCCGGAAGCATGATATCGAGCAGCAGCAAATCGTAAATATCGCTCTGCGCGTAGTCCAATCCTTCTTCGCCGTCATGCACCATATCAACCGTGTAGTTGTCCTTCTTTAAGATCTGCGAGAGGGCCTCGGCAAGATTGACCTCGTCCTCTACGATTAATATTCTCATGGCTACAACCCCTTATTTCGTCCTGTCCATAGTGTAGGGCGGGAACCTTTAATGAACCTTAAGCCTTGTAGCGTTCCGCTTCATTATAATAGGTTGTTTTAAAAGTCGCCAATTTCGCATTTTCCCCACCTTCTGGGTGCGGAATCGCCGACTTTTTGAACCCCGCGCTACAATAGAACCGTCTGTCCACGACCAATTGCGGCTTTACGAGAAAAATTTACGAGTGCTTCACAATTTAAGATTCGCTAAAGGTTGGCGGCCTAAGATACAGGTATAGCAGGACGGCGCAGGCGCCGGCGAGCAAGTACGAAAGGGGCGCTGAAACATGGCGATCGAAGTATTCAACCGATACGAGAACAAATATTTGATGAACACGGAGGCTTTCCATAATCTGTACAACCGCTTGATGGATTACATGGAGCTGGACGCGTACAACAAGAACGACAAGTTCTACTCCATCAGCAACCTGTACTATGATACCGAGCATCATTCGCTGATTCGGACGAGTCTAGCGAAGCCGAAGTACAGAGAGAAGCTGCGGGTAAGGGCTTACGGGGTGCCGGAAGGGGACGCGAAAGTGTACCTGGAGCTGAAGAAAAAGGTGTTCGGCCTCGTCAACAAACGCCGGACGGCGCTGAAGCTGCATGAAGCGTACGAATTCGCGCGGACGGGGAAGCCGCCCGCGTTCCGGGAAGGGATGAACCGGCAGGTCATCGCGGAGATCGAATATTTCCTGTCGCGATACGAGCTGAGGCCAATGACGTATCTGGCTTACGACCGCATCGCGCTGTTCTGCAAGGGTAACCGGGACTTGCGGATCACCTTCGATACGAACATCCGGTCCAGACGGCACGATCTGGGGCTGGAGCTGGGCGATCACGGCGAACCGCTCATGGAGCGCGGACAGTGGCTGATGGAGGTCAAGGCGGAGAAGACGGTTCCGGTCTGGCTGGCCAAGCTGCTCGCGGAACACCAGATGTACCGGACGAGCTTCTCGAAATACGGCAACGAATACAAGAAATCCATCCGCTATGCTAACCGCGATATCGCGGGAATGGAGAGAGCAGCATCAGAAATTTACATGCCGGCCTTCCTGGCATCTGAAATTATTACACCATCCAACATGACAGCTGAAGAGGAGCGTATCGTACCATGTTAGAATCTATTTTCGCATCCAGCACGACCGTGACCGAAATGACGTTTACCCATGCATTATTAACCTTTGCCATCGCCATCCTGCTCGGAAGCGTCATCAGCTGGACTTACATGAAGACGCAGACGACGTATTCGCCAAGCTTCACGTTGACGATGATGGTGCTGCCGACGATCGTTGCGATCATCATCTTACTCATTGGCAGCAACATCGCCCGCGCCTTTAGTTTAGCCGGAGCGTTCTCGATTATCCGGTTCCGCAGCGCGCCTGGCGATTCGAAAGACATTTCGTACGTGCTATTCTCGATGGCGGCCGGACTCGCTTGCGGCGTTGGCGCCTTCGGCTACGCGGTGCTGTTCACGGTGCTGCTCTGCATGCTGATGCTGGTACTCAAGGCTATGAAATTCGGTGCCAATAAAGACACAGTTAAGACGCTGAAAGTGACGATTCCGGAAAGCCTGGGCTACGAAGAAGCGTTCGACGAAATCTTCCGCAAATTCGGCGTGGACTACGAGCTCAAGAAAGTGCGAACGACAGAGCTTGGCAGTTTGTACGAGGTCGTCTACGCGGTGAAGCTCAAACCCGATTTGAATCAAAAGGAACTGCTCGACGCCGTCCGCACCCGCAACGGCAACCTGGATATTACGCTGACAATGAGCCCTTCCACTGTGCAGGAATACTAAAAGGTCGCCAATTGGTCACAAAGTTGATCAAGGAGTGGCTCGTCACCTTCTCGGTGCTGGATCGTCGACTTTTTGGACTCAAATTTATTTAAGAAGAAATTATTAGAAGAGAGGCTGATGAATATGAAACGTTCCAATCAAATGAAAATGCTGTCCATTCTGCTCCTAAGCGCTATGCTGGCCGCAGGCTGCAGCTCCAACGCTGCAAATACGTCGAATACTGCAGCAACAACGACGACAGACGCCGCGACGACGGCTTCCGCGAATCAGACGTCGGATTCAGCATCCGACGCAGCGGTCGAACTGGCCAGCGCCAATGCCGCCGAACAAGCGGATTTCGATGAGAACGATTCGCTGACCGCGTGGAGCGCGGATAGCGCGACGACCATCGCGTTCAGCAGCGCAAGCGCAACCGTGACAGGCGGCGGTGCGAAGGCCGTAGGCGGCGTCGTGACGATCAGCACGGCCGGCACATATGTGGTCAGCGGTATGATTACGGACGGACAATTAGTGGTCGACGCGCCGGATGATGCCGATGTGCATATCGTTTTGAACGGTGTTCAAATTACGAATAACGACGGCGCAGCTATCTACGTGAAGGAAGCCGGCAAGGCGATCGTGACGCTTCAGGAAGGAACGGATAACCGTTTGATAGATGGCGCAACATATGCGGATACGTCCGAAGATGCGCCGACAGCAGCATTGTTTAGCAAAGGCGACCTCACGATCAACGGTACTGGCAAGCTCGCGGTTACAGGTAGCGCAAATGACGGCATCACGAGCAAAGACGATCTGAAGATCATGAGCGGCACGATAACGGTCAACGCAAGCGACGACGGCTTAGTGGGCAAGGATTTGGTCGCGGCGAAGGACGGTCTCGTAACGGTGAAAGCCGGCGGCGATGGCGTGAAGACGACGAACGACACCGACGCGGATAAAGGTTACGTCGCGATCACAGGCGGAACGTTCCATATCGCATCCGAGAAGGACGGGATTCAAGCCGCTACTTCGATTCTGATCGCCGATGGCATATTCGAGATCATCTCGGGCGGCGGCAATACGAAATCGACGAAAACGCACGAGGAACAATTCGGCGGCCGCGGCTTCCCGGGCCAAACGCAAGCGCAGACGGAGACGACTGCATCGACGGATGAGAGCGAGTCCTCCAGCGCCAAAGGTTTGAAAGGCGCGGCGAACGTGGCTATCGCAGGTGGCAGCTTCTCTATCGACGCGGCCGACGATGCCATCCACAGCAACGCGAATATCGCGATCACAGGCGGCCAATATCGTATTGCCTCAGGCGATGACGGGATTCATGCGGATACGGCACTAGCCATCTCCGACGGCACGATTGTCGTAACCACGAGCTATGAAGGCATTGAAAGCGCGAATATCGCCATCTCCGGCGGGGAAATCCACATCGCGGCAAGCGACGACGGCGTGAACGTCGGCGGCGGCAACGACAGCTCAGGCGCGGCAGGCGGGGATATGTTCGCCGCGACGGACGGCATGCTCAACATTAGCGGCGGCTACCTCTACGTGAATGCCGACGGCGACGGCCTCGATTCGAACGGCTCGGTCGTGATGAGCGGCGGCACGGCGATCGTGAACGGTCCGACGACGAACGGCAACGGGCCGCTTGACTACAACGGCACGTTCGAGCAATCCGGCGGCACGCTCGTGGCGGCAGGAAGCGCGGGCATGGCTCAAGCGCCTTCCGATACGTCGAAGCAGCTTGCCTTGATGATGACCTTCCCGAGCACGCTGGAAGCGGGCACGCTCGTATCGGTAACCGACAACAACGGCAAGACGATCGCGACTTTCCAGCCGGCGAAGTCGTTCAGCAGCTTCGTGTTCTCCTCGGCGTCGCTATCGAGCGGTGAACAATACACGATCGCAACCGGCGGTTCGGTCAGCGGCGGCGCGGCGACGGAGGGTTACGCCGAAGGCGGCACGGTGAGCGGCAGCACCAAAGTCTTGGCATTCGAGATGGGCGAGAAAGTGACGTACGTGAACGAATCTGGCGTGACGACCGCGCCGAGCGGTTTCGGCGGTGGCGGTGGACGAGGCATGGGCGGCGGCGGACGCGGCGGTATGCGAGGCACGCCTCCGACCGACATGCCAAACGGAGGTACGCCGCCGGCGGATATGCCAAGCGGCGGAACGCCATCGACCGACATGCCGGAAGGCGGGCAGACGAACGGGTAAAGGTCCCTCCCCCTCCGCCGAGGGGAACCAAAGGACTAAGCGTATGCTTCCGAAGCAGTTTTCCTCCGGAAAACTTTTACCTCTGGGCTCCCTCTTCGTGCAGGCAGGTAGGGTAGTGGATGGCGGGAGGAACGAGGAAGGCACGCTTTTGTCCTGGCGGACACAGCTTATGATTGTAGCAATAGAATCAACGAAAAATAAGTCCGACCGCTTCCTGAAAAATGGAAGCGGTCGGACTTTGTTCATGTGGGCAGTGGCAGATGTCTAAGGCAGCCGCTGGATCTTCGCCGCGATCGGCGTTCTTGGCTTCACCGCCGGCGTGTCGGCAGGATACCCAAGGCCGAAAATACCGATCACGTCGTAGCCTTCCTGGACACCGAGAATCTCTCGGTTGTGGGGCAGGGCGCCCATCGAAGCCCAGTAAGCGCCGACGCCCGCGTCATGGGCGGCGAGCAGGAAGTTCTGAGCGAAGCAGGAGACGGCCATGACATTCTCGTCACGCTCGAATGCGGTAGCGGCGGGCTTGGATAGAAGGACGAGCACGACCGGCGCGCCGCCGAAGTCCGTCTTGTGGCGAAGCTTCGCGCGCGTCTCGGGGCCAACTTCGAGTATCTCCCACGGTTCGTTCATCCGATGGTTCGGAGCATAACTGGCAGCTTCGAGCCAAGCGGTCCATTGTGCTTCGGCGATCGGCCTGGCGTCGAATTGTTTAATCGTTCTGCGGGTCTGTATGACTTCAAGGATTCGGTTCGTCATTTTCATGCGCCTCGCTTTCGGTTGTCTTCTCTATGCTATCCTCTTCGACATGTCCTTCGTGCAGTTCGAACGTATGAATGAACTCTTGAATAATGGCATCGACGGCCTTCAATTCGCCGCTGATGACCGGTTTGATCGATTTGAATTCCGGCTGCTGCAGCTGCAGTGCCAGCGTAGTACGCCGTAATTGAAGCTTCTCTAAGAATGAGATTGCCCGGCCGCGGCGGAACGTCTGGGCGCTCTTCATATGGCGGTGCTCGCCATGGCCGCGTCCGCCTCTGCCTTCGCCATGGCCATGATGACCGTGATCGCCTCGGTGGTGTCCGTGTCTTCCTTCCCGCATCTCGATCGTCCTCCTTGAGGGGTTGTATACAAATGTATACGTTGGTTTGTGTATACAAATGTATACGAAATAGTTGGTGATGTCAAGTTTGCTATGTTAGCGATGGTGCAGTAAGATGCGCAAGCAAACAAGGGGCAATTCCGCGTCATGTGATGACGGTTGGAATTGCCCCTTGCTCTAACGCGACGTTATACATGCTTCACGCGATCCATTGTGCCTGAACATGCCTTGACAGTCGCCTCTCTTGGCGCTGCGAACACGAATTTGCGCTGCGACCAATAGCTGAACAGGAAGAGCGTCCCTTCGGTTAACAGCTTCGCGATGACGAGCGGCACACTCCATTGCTCATGGAACAGATGCATCAAGCCGTAGTTGAGCACCATGATAAGCGCGACAAGCGCGAAATATTTCGGTATGGATGACACGACGGCAGCCTTCTTGGTCTTATCGAATACGAAACGGCGGTTCATGGAATAGTTGAAGATGGAGCTGACCGCACGCGCTCCGATCACCGCGAAGAGGAGCTTGCCGGTCAGCAGCTGCAGCAGCAGGAGCAGGCCGAAATCAAGCAGCGCCGACAGGACGGAGGACGAGCAGAATTTCAAGATGGGCGCGTACACTTTCGCGGAATCGGCGATCGGGCGGAAATGCGATGACTTGTTGTTCTCCAAATAGACGGTATCGATCGTCACCTCGCGCAGCGGGTAACCGTTCTCCTGCGCTTTCAGCAGCATATTCATTTCGTACTCGAACCGCTCGCCAGGCAGCTCGCACAGCCAATCCAGCATGGAAGCCGGGAAGCCGCGTAGGCCGGTCTGGGTGTCCTGGATGCGGTTGCCGGTCGTCATCGCATAAATCAGACGGGTCGCGACATTCCCGAAGCGGCTTCGCAGCGGTACCTTGCCTGTAAAATGGCGGCAGCCGAGCACGATGCCGCCGCGTTCGCTGGCAAGTACAGCGGCGATTCGCATAATATCGGAAGGGAGATGCTGCCCGTCGCTATCCGCGCAGATCACGCCTTCGCGCTCGCCGACGTCTTTCAAGTAACCGAAGCCGGTCTTCAGGGCGCGGCCTTTGCCCCGGTTAACTTCATGCGTCAACACGGTGCACCCGGCTTCGCGGGCTGCATCGAAAATATGGCGATAGGCTGGCCCGCTGCCGTCGTCCACGATGACGATCTTCGGCGCGCAAGCCTCCTTCAGATTGGCGACTAGCTGGATCAATCTGTGGTCGGGTTCGTAAGCGGGTATTAAGAT
Source organism: Paenibacillus aurantiacus (assembly GCF_042431225.1). NCBI lineage: Bacteria > Bacillati > Bacillota > Bacilli > Caryophanales > Paenibacillaceae > Paenibacillus > Paenibacillus aurantiacus. The sequence goes on from NZ_JBHMDO010000012.1 coordinate 58,558, forward strand.
CATCATGGCAATCTGCCTCCTTAGTTATCGTTGTCGATCATGCCGTGCGGATTATTCGGCGAGATAAATAATGTCGCTGACGCCGCGTTCTTGGCCTTTGCTGCCGGGGCTATTTACGACGCTTCCATTGAAATACATGGTGGACGAGCCGCCGCCGTCGAGGTTATAGGCTTCCGTCGCGCCAAGATCCTCGAACAGCTGCGCGAATTCGTTCAGCGTCATGCCCCGGCTGTAGTTCGCTTGACGGCCGTCGACGACGACGAAGACGTAATGGTTCGGCGCGATGATGCCAACGCCCGTGCGCGGATTCGCGCCGTCGATCGAGCGGTTGCCGAAATTGTTATCGATTCTCACATCATCCAGATCGGTAGCGACGCTGCCGTCCTTCACCAGCACGGGACCGAACGAGAAGGTGTTCGTCACGCCCTGCGCCAGCAGCTCCTCGGCCGAAATCTCTTCTTCGTTATAGGAAGCCATCGTCCCGTCGCTGTACATGGCCAATCCGGTGCGAGCAGGCTCGTTACGATATAAATTGCCGTTACGGATGATGACGCCGTTATCGCGGAACCCGTAATAGTCGCCATTGATGGCGAATATGGCGTTGTTCGACGAGGCGATGTCCGAAGTGTTAGCGATAATATTGCGACCGAAAGCGTTGTCCGCGAAGGCGGTCAGCAGATTGGCCGCGCTCTTCAACTGCACGTCGGTGGCGTAGTAGGTGATCTTGTCCGCGCCCGTACCCGTCTCGACCTTCTGGATGGCGATACTCATGGCGTCGCTTGTGTAGTTCCAATCGTCGGAGGCTGCTGCAGTGGCCGCGCTCGAGTCCGCTACCGCGGAGGGCTCGGCGTCAATCGTTGCCGAAGTAGTAGCTGCGGAAGCACCGGTATTGGCGGTTACGGTCGAACTGGCGGCTGCGACCGTCGGCTGGGCGACGACCACCTCCACATGTTCGATGAGATAGCGGTCCGCTAGTCCGTAAATTATGCCGCCGACCGCCAAGACGGAGACGGTCAGGCCGATCGCCAGTTTTCGTTTCGGTTTTCTATTTGACTGATTCATCGTAATCTCTCCTCGCAAATCTTCTTGTCGATAGGTACACAATAGGCGAGGTAACTTAAATACAGCTTAAATGAACAAGCCTCTTGAAGCCGTTCTCCAGGCGTGGCCGATTGGCCCGTAAAATTCGAGGTTGACACTGTTTCCGGCTGGGTGGTAATATCTGGTCAAAGCACAAACTGACGACCGGTTCAGTCTGTGCGACAATAGCCGAATTGACTGGACCTCCAGAGATTCGCCGCAGCCGAATTGGGGCAGCGCGGTAGAGTCTCTTTTTTACGACTCTGGGCCTTATCTCCTGTATTTAATCCGATTAAACCGGTGAGAGAAGAAACCAATCTCGAGGAGGATTACCATGTCAACGAAGCAAGCATTCCCAGCATTCCAAGGCGTCATTGGACGCACCGTTCAAGAGTCGGTGCCGGATTGGTCGAATCGGCCGAAGGCGCCTGAAGGCGCGCCGAACGTTGTCTTCATCGTGCTGGATGACACCGGCTTCGCCCATCTGGGCAGCTACGGCTCTACGATCGAGACGCCGAATTTGGATCGATTGGCCGAAGGCGGTCTCCGTTATACGAATTTCCATACGAATTCGATGTGCTCGCCTACCCGCGCATCTCTCTTGACAGGGCGAAATTCGCACGCGGCGGGCGTCGGCATGATTGCGGAATTTCACAACGGTTTCCCGAATACGCGCGGCGCAATGAGCAGGGAGACCGGGACGCTTGCGGAGATCTTGAAGGAGAAGGGGTACAATACGGCGGCAATCGGGAAGTGGCACCTCGTGCCGGGTGCGGAGCAATCGTACGCGGGACCGTTCGACAATTGGCCGACGGGGCGCGGCTTCGAGCATTACTATGGGTTCCTGAACGGGGAGACCGATCAATATTATCCGGACTTGGTCGCGTACAACCGCAAGACCGCGCCGCCGAAGAAGCCGGAAGAGGGCTATCATCTGACTGAGGATTTGACGGACCGCGCCATCGAATACGTACAGGAGCAGAAAGCGGCGGCGCCGGACAAGCCGTTCTTCCTCTATCTGGCCTATGGCGCGACGCATGCGCCGCATCAGGCGCCGAAGGCTTTCATCGAGAAGTACAAAGGCAAATTCGATCAAGGGTGGGACAACGTGCGCGAAGATTGGTTCCGGCGTCAACAGGAGCTCGGCATCGTGCCGCCCCATACAGAGCTTCCGCTGCGTAACCCTCTTGTGCAGCCATGGGATTCGCTGAGCGAGAACGAGAAAAAATTCTACGCCCGGCTTCAGGAGGCGTTCGCCGGCTTCCTGGATCATACGGATCATCATATAGGTCGACTGGTTAATACGCTCGATGAGTTGGGACAACTGGACGATACGATCATCGTGCTCATCTCCGACAACGGAGCAAGTCCGGAAGGCGGACCAAACGGCTCGTTGAATGAACACAAAGGGTTCTACGGCGTGCCGACTATCGTGGATGAAGAGATCAAGCGGATCGATGAGATCGGCGGACCGACCACGTACAACCACTACCCGCTCGGATGGGCAAGCGCGGGGAATACGCCGCTGAAGTGGTACAAAACCTGGGTGCACGCGGGCGGCATCAAAGACCCGCTGCTCATCCATTATCCGCGCCGCATTAAAGCCGAGAACGGTATTCGGGCCCAATACCATCACGTGGCCGATATCGTGCCGACGGTCCTTGAGCTGATCGGCGTGGAAGCGCCCACGGAACTCGGCGGCGTTCCGCAGCTGCCGCTGCATGGCGTCAGCTTAGCGTATACGTTCGATGACGCGGACGCACCAACCCGTAAGCAGACCCAGTATTACGAGATGCTTGGCCATAGGGCCATTTGGCATCAAGGGTGGAAAGCGGTCACCAATCACGTGCCGGGCGCGCCGTTCGAAGCCGATACGTGGGAGCTCTACCACGAAGCGGAGGATTTCGCGGAGACGCGCGATCTTGCTGCCGCGTATCCGGAGAAGGTGCGCGAGCTCGTCGAGCGCTGGTGGACGGAAGCGGGCAAATACGGCGTGCTGCCGATCGACGGGCGAGCGATGATGGAGCGCGCGTTCGACATCGTGAAGAGCAGACCGCTCGGCCCGCACGCCAAGAGAATAGAGGAAGGCGCGGTCGAATATCGGTTCGTCCCTTCTTCACTAGAGCTGCAGACGACGGATATTCCAATCTTGAACAACCGGCCGCATACGATCGAAGCGACGCTCGAACGCCTCGACGTGCTGGAGGAAGGCGTGCTGGTTGCGGACGGCAACCGGTTCGGAGGGTATGCGCTCTACATTCGGCATAATCAGCTCGTGTATCACTACAATTATTTCGGAGATCGGCACTATACGGTGGTCTCGAATCGAGAGCTTCCCGCAGGACGCGTGGTTTTGAAATACGAGTTCGTGCCGACGGGGGCGGGGCAGGGCATTGTCCGGTTGTTCCTGAACGGGGAGCCCATCGGCAGCGGCGAGGTCGTGACGTCGAACAGCTCCAACGGAGCCGGTTCGTTCGCGGTCGGCCATAACGCGCAGTCCGCGGTCGGTCTTGATTATGAAGCGCCGTTCCCGTATAGCGGCAAATTGCAGGAGGTCGTAATCCGCGTCCAGCCGTTCCCTGAGCAGCAGGCGCGGCAGTTGGTGGAGGGGATCGCAGCGGAATAAGCGAACGGGTGTTCAAAAGGGATATAGGCATAGCTGATAGACAAGGAGGGGCCGGAAGGTCCCTTTTTGGCGTAGCGTAGTGGGCAAACGTCGGATAGTACGACACGGCGTGTACGGTGACCGGCCCATGCGCCGAAGACGAACTACGAGTTGAAGATCGAAGCGCGAGACAAGGCGGGCAACTGGTCGACGAACGGGCCGACCGTCTGGATCCGCACGACGGGCGCAGCGGAAGTGCAGGCGCCGACGTGGCGGGAAGGCAGCGAAGCCTTGGCAGAGTCGGTGACCGCGACGAGCGCGTTGGTGAAATGGCCGGCGGCAATGAATAAGGTGGCGGTGGCGGGCTACCGGATCAAGCACAGGGAGACGGTACTGGCGGAGACGAACGGACCGGCGCTTTCGCGAACGTTGGAGAATTTGCAACCGAATACGGACTATTCGCTGACGATCGAAGCGGTCGACGCGACGGGTAACTGGTCGACGAACGGACCGTCGGTAACGGTGACGACGCAGCCTTAGGAAGTCAAAGGAGCACAGAGAAGAATTACGCTAGTACGGCAGATTCCACGGTTGGCCAGTAGGCCTCTCGTGGAATCTGCTTCTTTGCGTTTATGGGCGAAACCGATCATAAATTTAACACTAATGGAAGTGGATAGGAGGACTGAAATGTAGTAAGCTCTATTCGATACGAAATGTATCAAATAATAAAAGGAGGTTATGTTATTTTATGTTGACGAAACTACGCGCGCTGCTCGTCCTGATGCTAGTTCTGGCGATGGTCGTACCGACGGCGGCGTTCGCCAAAGAAGCGGGTGCGGCTCAGTCGGCGCCGATCGCGGACGCAAACGACTTGGTCGGGAGCACTGTATCCGTTGAGGATGAAGTCTCATCCCAGACGGGAAGCGAGCAAGCCCAAGACCCAGTCGAGCAAACGCTTGTCACTCCTGCGGCGGACAGCAGTTCGCCAGTCCAAATTTTCGCTTTCTCCACTGACAAAACAAGCACGGTGAATGGCACGCATGTCGTCCATGGTAATTTCAACGCCAGGGTCAATGTGAGTACCGCCTTAGTGATCGACAGCGTTAGCATCACCATCAACGGCAAGAAAACGAACATGGTGCAGGGCTCGACACAGTGCAATATATCACCATGCAAAACGTACGAAGCCGCCGTTAACATCGCTTCACAGCCGGGAGGCGCGAAGCAAGCTATCGTCACCGTAGCCACGGCATCCGGAACGTATGAACAGGCCTTCTCCATCATCCATCATAACAAAGCAACTATCAACATCGAAGCACCTTCGACCTATCTTGTGGCCGATCCTAGCCTGCATGTGAAAGCAAGCTGCACCGACGGCATGGGCTATGATTGCAAAGTCAAGCTCAGAGTCGCGTTCGGAAGCAGCGGCGGTGGCTTTCAGGTCACCGGGTATCAACCTTTGATCGATCAAGACATTCATTTGGACCGCTATTACGATCAATACATACGGGACGCGGCATCGCTCGTATTGGAAGTTACAGCGATTGATTCGTTAGGCCAAGTGACCTATCGGACGAAAACAGTAGGGGTGGAGAGTAATCCGAACGCGCACAAAGTATTCGATCTGCAAAACGATATGATAAGCGAGATCGATTTGGACGCCGGGAAACTGCTTTTGACTTCCGGTAAAGTCAAAGATTTGAAAACCGGAGAAATTGCGTCGCCTTCCAAGGACTTTGCTTCAACATCCGGTCATCTTCTTGATCAGGGCGTCGCTTATGTCTATATCGGCAAATTCAGCGTATGGAATTGGGCGGCCAACACGCTCACAGAACATAGTTTTATATACCAGGAATGTCAGAACTTCAAAGGCGATTACATCACGTTCTGCACACAGACCGCGACCACTCCGTACAAAACTGAACTTCGGGTGATGCGCGTTTCGACCGGGCAGATCGACCTGATTGAGACGTCGAGTTTCAAGACAGACTCCATTGCTTTATCGGAGACGGGAGCCGTTCTATATACCACCACAGACGGATCGCTCAGACAATACAAGAACGGGGCAAGAACGGTTGTCGCCGACGGCACCGCACAGCCCGGCGGAGCCGCCGCTTCGACGAACCTTGGGAAAATCGAAGGCGACACGATCGTCTACGAACGGAAGACAGCTTCGCGGACGGAGCTTTTCGCGGTCCAGCCGAACGGCAGTAAGACGAGACTCGAGAGCAGCACGGTCTTCGATACATTCGATTCGATCTTTATCCATAACGGTTGGATTTATTACAATGCGACTGACAACGAAGGGGCGGACTATACGTATGTGGTCGCGCCATCGGGGAACAAAGAGCAAATTTACCCGCAGCTGACCGGCATTAAAGCCGTATCGGACGATGGCCGTCTCGTAACGCTTCCGGGGTATACTTCGGGCAGCCATTACATGAGTTACGTGTTGAACGGCAAACGCGAACTCGTGCCGATCGTCTCTCACAGAGCGCAAGTCAGCTGGACGGGAGATGATTGGCATGCTTGGGAAGGCGGGGCATTGTTCAAGTTAGCGCCGCCGCAAGAGCTGAACGCGCCGATCTGGCCGGCCGGCAGCAAAATCGAGACCGTCAAAGAAGACAGCACATCAACCGAATTTGCATGGAATGCGGCTTATGACGACTCGGAAATCGCAGGCTACCAAATTTTTACGCAGCAAGGCTTAATCGACCGTGTGTCGGCTGAAACAAGACGGTATACGCTGGACAAACGGCTCTATAGCGGGTCGAGCACGTTCAAAATCAAGGTGGTCGACCCTTACGGCAATGCCGCTGAATTGGCAGGACCGACGTTGACCTGGACGCCGGATGCATCCAAGCCGGAGTGGCCGGCGGGGAGCGTGCTGAAAGCAAGTGATACGACGACCAGAACGACCGAACTATCCTGGCCGGCGGCGACAGACCTCGAGGGCGTGACGGCCTACCGCGTGTACAACGGACCCTATTTGGTTGCCGAGGTGCCAGCTTCCCAGCGTGCATACAACATCGACGATCTGAATCCGAATACATCGTATACATTCAGGGTCACGGCGGGAGATGGGAATAATTGGTCGACTGAATTGAAAACAACCCTGCGCACGCCGAACGAGGCGGACACTACCGCGCCGGCTTGGCCGTCCGGCAGCAAGCTGCAGGCGGCTGACATCGCGCCGAACGGCGCCAAACTGACCTGGAATTCCGCGACCGACAACGTTGCGGTCACCGGGTACCGGATTCTGAACGGCGCGACCGTCATCGCGACCGCGGCGGCGCCGAGCTTGACGACGACGCTGACATCGCTTGCGCCGGACACGACGTACACGCTCGCCGTCGCAGCGGGCGATGCGGCGGGCAACTGGACCAAAGGACCGTCGGTGACGTTCAAGACGACAAGCTTGCCGACGGATACCATGAAGCCGAATTGGCCGGCGGGCAGCCACGCGATCGTGACGGGGCTGACGGGAGGATCGGTCTCGCTGGAGTGGACGGCGGCGCTGGACAACGAAGCGGTAACGGGCTACCGGATTACGAGCGGCACGACCGTAGTTGGCGAGACGCCGGATGGCACGACACTGGCGTGGACGGTGACGGGGCTTACGCCGAAGACGGACTATGAGTTGAAGATCGAAGCGCGCGACGAGGCGGGCAACTGGTCGACGAACGGGCCGACCGTCTGGATCCGCACGACGGGCGAAGCGGATGCGCAGGCGCCGACTTGGCCGGAGGGCAGCGAAGCGTCGGCGGAGTCGGTGACCGCGACGAGCGCGGTGTTGAAGTGGACGGCGGCAATGGATAACGTGGCGGTGGCGGGCTACCGGATCAAGCGCGGCGATACGGTGCTGGCGTCGACGAACGGACCTGCGCTCTCGCGCCCTCTGGCGAATTTGCAGCCGGATACGGACTATGCGCTGTCGATCGAAGCGGTCGACGCGGCGGGTAATTGGTCGGCGAATGGCCTAACGATCGCGTTCAAGACGCAGGCTGCCGAACCGGAAGGCGATACGGCGCCGCCGACGTGGCCGTCTGGCAGCAAAGTCACCTCCGGCGGGACGACGCCATATATAGCGTTGATCAGCTGGACGCCGGCAACCGACAATGTCGGCGTGACAGGCTACCGGATTCTGAACGGCCCGACCGTCTTGGCGGAAGTCGACGGGACGACCCGGACGAGGGGAATCGAGGGGCTGACGCCGAACACGGAATATACACTGAAAGTGGAAGCGAGGGACGCGGCGGGGAACTGGTCGACGGACGGACCGGCGATCACGGTGAAGACGCTGCCGAAAGACGCAGCGGCCCCGGATACGGAAGCGCCGACGTGGTCGCCGGGCAGCAAGGTTACATCCGGCGGGACGACAACGCAAATCGCGCTAATCAGCTGGACGCCGGCAGCGGATAACGTTGGCGTGACCGGATACCGGATAATGAGCGGCGATACGGTGCTTGCTGAAGTGGATGGAACAACGCGGACGAGAGGCATTGAAGGACTTACACGCGGCACGACGTATACGTTGAAGGTGGAGGCGCGGGACGAGGCGGGGAACTGGTCGACGGGCGGACCGTCGGTGGTTGTTACGACGCTACCTTAGTTAGTCCAGGAGCGCGAAGGGATTAGAAAGCTAGAACACGGCAGATTCCGCGGTAGGCTAGAAGGCCTTCAAGCGGAATCTGCTTTTTTGGTGCTTTGAAAACATAAATTTAAATAAAATTTAACCTAATTATAACCATATATGAAAGTAGATAGGAGATTGGGTTGTGTGATATGATCTCAAAGATACGAAATGTATCATAAATATTAGAGGAGGTATGGTTATTTTATGTTGTCGAAACTACGCGCGCTGCTCGTCCTGATGCTTGTTCTTGCGTTGGCCGTGCCGCCGGCTGCGTTCGCCGAGGAAGCAGGCTCGGTCCAGTCGGCGCCGATAGGGGACGCAAACGACTTGAACGGGAGCGGCGTTTCCGATGAGAATGAAGTCTCGTCCGCGGCAGGAGCCGAGCAAACCCGAGCATCAGTCGAGCAAACACTTGTTACGAACGCGGCGAATGGTGATTCGCCAGTTCAAATTTTCACTTTTATCACCGATAAAACGAGCGTGGCGAACGGTATTCCCGTCGTCCATGGCAAATTCAAAGCCAAGATCAATGTGAACACCGCCTTATTGATCGACAGCGTCAGCATCATCATCAACGGCAAGAAAACAAACATGGTGCCAAGCGACCAGAATTGTACGTTCCCTTGCCAAACGTATGAAGCCGCCGTTGACATCGCTTCTCAACCGGGGGGCGAAAAGCAAGCCGTCATTGCCGTAGCCACGGCATCCGGAACGTATGAACAAGCCTTCCCCATCATCCATCACAATAAAGCCTACTTCAATATCGAGTCCCCATCGACTTACATTGTTGCCGATCCTAGCTTACATGTGAAAGCCAGCTGCCAAGACGGCAGGGGCTATGATTGCAAAATCAAGCTCAATATCGAGTTCGGCAGCAGAGGCGGAGGCTTTCAGGTCACCGACTATCAATCCTCGATTGATCAAGCTATCCATTTGGACCGTTATTACAACCAGTTCAAGGGAGACGAGGAGTTCCTCAACTTGGTGTTTACGGCGATCGATTCGTTGGGACAAGTGACTACGGAGAGTAGGACGATAGCAGTCGAAGCGAATCCGAACGCGGATAAAGTGTTTGACCTAAACGACGAGATGTTGAGAGGCGTCAATTTGGACACCGGAAAACTGCTTTTGGGTTCGGGTAAGATTAAAGATTTGAATACGGGACAAATCACGTCCCCACCAGAGAACATTAAATTTACGTCGAGATCTCTTCTTGATCATGGCGTTGCGTATTACTATTACGGAGAATTAAGCATATGGTCATGGGCGACCGACAAGGTTGCAAAATATGAATTGACTTATACGGATTGTCAGAACGCAAATGGCGACTACCTCACATTCTGCACGCGATCTACGACCACTCCGTACAAACAAGAACTCCGGGTCATGCGCGTTTCGACCGGACAAGTGGATCTGGTCGAAACGTCGGGTTTCGTCGCAACCTCCATTTCTGTATCGGAGAATGGTGCCGTTCTTTATACCACCACCGACGGCTCGCTCAGACAATACAAGAACGGGACGAGAACGGTTGTCGCCGACGGTACGGCCCAGCCCGGCGGGGCCGCCGCTTCGACGAACAAGGGTAGAATCGAAGGGGACACGATCGTGTATGAACGAAAAACGGCCGAAAGAACTGAACTTTTCGCCATTCAACCGAATGGCAGCAAGACGAGACTCGAAAGCAGCACGGTCTTCGATAAATTCGATTCGATCTTTATCCACAACGGCTGGATTTATTACAATGCGACCGACAACGAAGGGGCGGATTACACGTACGTGATCGCGCCATCGGGGGATAAGGAACAAATTTACCCGCAGCTGGCCGGCATCGAAGCCGTATCGGACAATGGACAGCTAATGACGAAGCCAGGGTATCCGATGGCGGGCAGCCATTACTTGAGCTACGTGTTGAACGGCAAGCGCGAGCTCGTGCCGGTCGTCTCTCACAGAGCTCAAGTCCGCTGGACGGGCGGCGACTGGCATGCTTGGGAAGGCGGGGCTTTGTTCAAGTTAGCGCCGCCGCAAGAGCTGAACGCGCCGGTATGGCCGGCCGGCAGCAAAATCGAGATCGTCAAAGAAGACAGCACGTCAATCGAACTGGCGTGGAATGCGGCTTATGACGATTCGGAAATCGCAGGCTACCAAATTGTTACGCAGCAAGGCTTAATCGACCGCGTGCCGGCGGCAACGAGACGCTATTCGCTGGACAAAAGGCTCTATTTCAATTCGAGCACATTCAAGATCATAGCGATCGACCCATACGGCAATACGGCGGAGCTGGCGGGGCCTGATCTGAGTTGGACGCGTGATATTACCAGACCAAAGTGGCCGGCGGGAAGCGCGCTGAAGGCAAGTGAAACGACGACCCGATCGACCGAGCTGTCTTGGCCGACGGCCACGGACCCCGAGGGCGTGACGGCCTTCCGCGTGTATAATGGTCCTTATTTGGTTGCCGAAGTGCCGGCATCCCGGCATACGTATACCATCGACGATTTGAACCCGAATACGTCGTATACATTCCGGGTTACGGCTGGCGATAAGAAGAACAACTGGTCGGACGAATTGAAAACAACCATAAGCACGCCTAACGAGGCGGACGCGACCGCGCCGGCATGGCCGTCCGGCAGCAAGCTGCAGGCGTCAGACATCGCGCCGAACGGCGCCAAGCTAACGTGGAATTCCGCGACCGACAACAGAGCGGTTACTGCCTATCGGATCATGAACGGCGCGAACGTGGTCGCAACCGTAGCGGCACCGAACTTGACAACAACGCTGATGTCGCTAGCGCCGAACACGACGTATACGCTCGACATCGCCGCGGGCGACGCGGCGGGCAACTGGACCAAAGGGCCTTCGGTGACATTCAAGACGACAAGCTTGCCGACGGATACCATGAAGCCGAATTGGCCGGCGGGCAGCCACGCGATCGTGACGGGGCTGACGGGAGGATCGGTCTCGTTGGAGTGGACGGCGGCGTTGGACAACGAAGCAGTGACGGGCTACCGGATCACGAGCGGCATGACCGTAGTGGGCGAGACGCCGGATGGCACGACACTGGCGTGGACGGTGACAGGGCTTACGCCGAAGATGGACTACGAGCTGAAGATCGAAGCGCGGGACGAAGCGGGCAACTGGTCGACGAACGGGCCAACCGTCTGGATTCGCACGACGGGCGAAGCGGACGCGCAGGCGCCGACTTGGCCGGAGGGCAGCGAAGCGTCGGCGGAGTCGGTGACCGCGACGAGCGCGGTGTTGAAGTGGACGGCGGCAATGGATAATGTGGCGGTGGCAGGCTACCGAATCAAGCGCGGAGATACGGTGCTGGCGTCGACGAACGGACCTGCGCTCTCGCGTACGCTGGCGAATTTGCAGCCGGACAAGGACTATGCGCTGACGATCGAAGCGGTCGACGCGGCGGGTAATTGGTCGGCGAATGGCCTGACGGTCGCGTTCAAGACGCTCGCTGCCGAACCGGAAGGCGACACGGCACCGCCGACGTGGCCGTCGGGAAGCAAGGTAACCTCCGGCGGGACGACGCCATACATCGCGTTGATCAGCTGGACGCCGGCAGCGGACAACGTCGGCGTGACGGGCTACCGGATTCTGAACGGCCCGACCGTATTGGCGGAAGTCGACGGGACGACCCGGACGAGGGGAATCGAAGGGCTAACGCCGAACACGGAATATACACTGAAAGTGGAAGCGAGGGACGCGGCGGGGAATTGGTCGACGGACGGACCGGCGATCACGGTGAAGACGCTGCCGAAGGACGCGCCGGCCCCGGATACGGAAGCGCCGACTTGGGCGCCAGGCAGCAAAGTTACATCCGGTGGAACGACGCCGCATATCGCGCTGATCAGCTGGACGCCGGCATCCGATAATATCGGCGTGACCGGATACCGGATAATGAGCGGCGATACGGTGCTTGCTGAAGTGGACGGAACAACGCGGACCAAAGGCATTGAAGGGCTTAAATCGAATACCGAGTATGCATTGAAGATCGAGGCGAGGGATGCAGCCGACAACTGGTCGACGGGCGGCCCCACCGTTACGGTGAAGACGCTCCCGATATCGAGTTGATCCGGTAACCAAAGATAGCGCAATTGAGAAGGGGTGTCCCAACGTCATCATGGTGATGACTTTTGGGACACCTCTATTTATGATAGCCGCTTGTTCAGTCTGTCGGGTTCCATGATAGAATAGTGGGGCAAACGATAACCTTGAACGGCAAATCGGTTGACAAGAATGAATGGCGGGGCATTAAGCGTGTTGGACACCAAGACAATCTACTGGATCATGAATATCGTTTTTCTGGTGACGATCGTCTCGGATTACCGTGAAGACCGGAACCAGACGACATGGAGACGATTCTTGCCGCTCGGTCTGCCGCTGCTGATCGTGATCGGCCTGCTGTTTCAATATGCGGCGCCGTTCTGGTACTGGTTCGTGGCCCAATGGCTGGACGGCGGTCATCTCTGGCATTGGGACGACGTGTTCCGGGAGATTCCGTTCAACGACGGCGCGATCTTCCGGATCGTGCAGCCTGAGAGCTTCACCTGGTTCATGCGGTGGATCTACGACTACGGCTTCATTATGGCTTGGGGCGCCGCGCTGCTGCGCAGCTTTCTGGCGAAGGACGCACGTAAGATGATCCGGTACACGCTCTCGAGCCATATGCTGCAGCTGCCTTTCATCGTGCCGTTCTATATGACGATTCTGTTGAATGAGGTCTGGTTTGTCCTTGGCGAACCAGACGGCATGGCGCGGAATTTGGCGGGCAACGAGCTGATGAGCACTGTGCGCAACTGCTTCCCGAGCATGCACACTTCCGTATCGTTCGCCGTGCTGTTGCTTGCGCTTCGCGAGCGGGGCAGGTTGTATAAGTGGATCATGGTCACGTATTGCTCACTAGTGATCTACTCGACCTTATATCTCACGATCCATTGGGTACTGGATGTGTTCGGGGGATTGGCCTTAGGCGCGTTCACGGTTATGGCGGTGGACAAATTGCTGGCCTGGTACGAGAGGGTGGGAACGAAGCGGCGAGTGGCGGGGAAGACGGCAAGGAACATAGGACAATGACGATGCCAGTAGCGGAATAGGCGAAAGAAGGCCATTTCGGAGTCACTCCGAAGTGGCCTTCTTTTCGTTGAAATACAGGGAGTTATAAGCTTCATATTTCTAACTCGTCCTGTATTTCTTTATCGCAGAATGCTGCTTACCCAATCTCCCGATTGTGAACGCAAACCAATCAGCTTATCCGGTATGAAACTTGCTGCGCGTCAACGACGGCGTTGGCTGTTTCATCTTGAAACAGCGGAAATGATGATAAACTTTTAATCTTTGGGACCCCCTCGAACCGGGAAAGTTGTCCGAACCTCCTAACCGAGGGGAGCGATTGAGATGGAAACAAAACGTTGTTTATTTTGCGAGCAAATCGTGCCGGCGCGGCAGGTAGGCGAGGAGCTGCTGTTCGAGGGGTGTTATTGCGCACCAGGCGGACAGTACCGGCTTAAGCACGATTATTACGCAGTCGGACAGGATGCCGGGTTTCGGGCGAAGTCGGAATTATTCCCGCTCGTCTCGGGCTATATCCGCGAACGGACGGAATATGACGAGGCCGTCGCGTTGTCGGAAGAGACGATTGCGTCCATCCGGACATCGGCGGACGTGCCGGGTACGATCGAAGAGAAGGCGCTCCGTCTCCTTCGGTATTTGTATCGGAATGCGCAAGGCCCGGACGTTCCGGTATTCATTCATCGATTGACGGAGCGTTATAATTTGACTTATTCGCCCAATTTGCAGGAGTTCATTTATATTATCGATTGCTTGAAACAAGATGGCTTGATCGAGCGAAGCGGATCGTCGCTCAAGCTGACTGTGGAAGGGTGGGCGAGGGCGGCGGAGTCCGAAGGGCGACAGGGTGCCAAACGCTGCGCGGTGCTGCTGCCTCGCGATGAGCAGCTGCGCCAAGCGTGGATCGAGGACATTATCCCGGGGCTGGAGCGGATCGGCTTTCAACCCAAACTGGAGGACGAGGCGGATCGGCGGGATGGTCAAGCGGATGCGGCTGCGCTCCTTGCCGGCTGCAAATTCGCCATCGCGGACGCAACCGGCCGCTCGCCGTCCGTGTTCTATGCGGCTGGTTATGCGCATGGAAGCCGGATTCCGGTCATCTGGACGGTGCGGAAGGATGAAGCGGAGGGAATCAGCGTACCTGCCGGGCAAGCGCACCCGATCCGTTGGTCGGACACGGAAGAGCTCGCTGCCAAGCTGAAGCTTCAATTCAACAAGGGAGATTAGCGAGGGCGTATAAGGGCAATCGGAATGCGTCGCAGGTCAATGGCTTGCGGCGTATTTGGCATCCAGAGCGAAGGGAAGCAGTTTGAGCGGATTAGAGCTGCATGGCGAGCGATAAGCCGGGGTTGTTGATCAGCCGTCGTTTCAGCATCATATGCAGCTTTGGCTTGGCGGTTTTGATGGCGAGGACGGTCTCGACGACGGGGCCGTGGCTGCGCTGGAGCGTGCAGAGCAGCTCCACGCAGCATTCGAGGTCGCGCGTGCTTTCGCTGAGGGAAGCAAGCTGTTTGTGGATATGTTCGGTTGTCAAAACGTGTCACTCCATTTCGGGGGTTTTGTTGCGAGGTGTTTGCATCATACCATGGCCCCGAAAGGAATTTCTGTAGCGAATGATACAAAATTGATCGTTAATGCGTTCTTTAGCAAAGCTTTAAGTAATGAATCTAATCGCCTCTCCAGCTAGTCGATGGTTGTCTTCCCGGGCGAGGGGGCATTCGCCGTTTCGGGCGCGTATCTCCTGCGCATAATCTGCCGCAAAGACTGTAAGCGACCGATGTGTAGGGAGGGTTGAAGATGAAGCTGTCGCAATTGGTGCGCGTACTGACGTTCATGTCGGAGAATAAGGGCATGAAGAAGATGGTAGCGGATCTTAAGGTGATGTCGAAGCAGGTGGGTCCAGCTCTGCAGATGCGGGACGAATTGAAGAAGAAATGGAAGTAAAGAAGGAGAACCATCGCAGCGTGGCGGTGGTTCTTCTTCCTTAATAGCGACAGTCTAACGCGTCGCGCGATCGTCTGAAGCCGCTTGACCGCGCCGATACGACGAAGGTGTCGCGTCCGTCAGCGCCTTGAACACCCGGTGGAAGTGGGGGATGCTCGCGAACCCGCACTGTTCCGCGATGTCCGCAATCGTGCCGTCAGATTCGGACAGCAGCTCCTTGGCACGGATGATACGCTTGGCATTGACGTAATCCGTCACGTTCATGCCGGTGAATTGCTTGAATGTCCGCGAGAAATGCGACGCCGAGACCGCAGCCGCGTCAGCGAACGCGGTCAAGCTGTGCGGCAGCTCCGGCGCGGCGTCGATGGCATGCAGCGCGCTGCGAATCCAGGTAGGGCCGCGCTGGCCGTCAGCCGGACGGTCCGCGTATTGCTGATTCAAGTATCGGCTAAGCCGCAGCAGCAGCCTTCCAAGCTCTAGCCGGATTGCTGAACGATACCCGGCTTCGCGGTGTTCATGCTCTAATTGGATCGTATCCAGGGCGTGTTCTGCCGCTTCCCGAAGGTGTTCCGGCAGCACAACGCGATGACTTCCCTTACGTCTGGCGATGTCGAAGGCTTGCAGCAGCGACCGACCTTCGTCATAGAGTCCGCCTTCCATCAGCGCAGGCGCGAAGAAGACGGCCGTAGAGACGATCGGATCGGCGGCCTCCGGGAACGCCCGATGAACCGTGTTGCCCGGAATGAGGAAGAGGTCGCCCTGCTTCTTATCGTAGAGTGTCTTGTCGATGAAGAACGTGCCGCTGCCCTGATGTACGTAGACGAGTTCGTAGCGGTCGTGCAGATGATCGGGCAGCTCGTGCTGCGGATGTTTCACGGCGCGGTGGTTGATATGGAAAGGGAATAGCGGATCGCCGAAGAACGGTCTGCGGAATGGTTCCAGCGCGCTCATCTCCTTCATTTCCGTATGCTGTCTCTACCATATCAAAATACAGTACAATGTTGCAATTAGACGCAATATGATTCTGATTTTTGATTATTTATAATGGAGATAGCAAATGAACGAAAGCGATTGCAAAGGGGATTGGCGAGATGAACACGTTAAGCGAACAGGCGCTGGGCATGACGGACCGCGATACGCTTGAAGCGCTGCGAAGCGCCCCGGTGACGATTCTTCAGATCGGCGAAGGGAATTTCCTGCGCGGCTTCGTGGATTGGATGATCCAGACATGCCGCGCGCAAGGCCTATACGAAGGCAGCATCGCGGTGACGCAGCCTAGGCCGGCAGGCAAGGCGAAGATCGAGCAGCTGGCGCAGCAGGACGGGTTATATACGTTAATCACGCAAGGGCTTGAGAACGGCGCGCCGGTGACGCGCAAGGAGACGATCCAAGTGTTCTCCCATGTCTTCGACCCATACTCGGAGTGGGAGCGGCTGCGGACGATCGCAATTAGCGAGCACCTGCAAGTCGTTGTATCGAACACGACCGAGGCGGGGCTCGTCTATCGGCCGGAAGCGTTAACCGACGGACCGATCCTCTCGTATCCAGGCAAACTCGCCTATCTCCTGCATGAACGATACGTCGCGTTTCAAGGGGATCCCGGCAAAGGACTTGTCCTGCTTCCCTGCGAGCTTCTGGAGCGCAACGGAGATGCTCTGAAGGAGGCTGTACTGCGTTACGCCGAGGATTGGGGATTCCCGGAAGCGTTCAAGACGTGGGTGTTGGCGCATAACCGGTTCCTGAATTCGCTCGTCGACCGCATCGTGACCGGGTACCCGGCAGAGGCGCAGGCGGAAGCCTGGTTCGAGGAGTGGGGCTACCGGGATGCGATGCTGTGCACGGCCGAGCCGTACCATCTGTGGGCGATCGAAGCCGAGCCGGAGCTTGAGTCGCTGCTGCCGCTGCGTAAGGCGGGACTGAACGTCCATTGGACTGACGATCTGAAGCCTTATCAGCAGCGGAAAGTACGCATTCTGAATGGCGCGCATACGTGGATGGCGCCGATCGGGCTGCTGCATGGCGTGGAGCATGTACGGGAGCTGCTCGAGCATGCTTGGCTTGGCGCGGAGGTAAAGCGGACGGTGCTGGAGGAGATTATGCCCTCGCTACCTTACGATGCCGATGAGCTGCGCGCATATGCAGCCGCCGTGTTCGACCGCTTCGGCAATCCGTATATCCGGCACCGGCTGACGGATATCGCGATGAATTCGATCAGCAAGTTCCAGACGCGACTGCTGCCTACGATCCGCCACTACGGAGAGTCCGGCGGACCGATCCCGAGCGGACTTGCGTTAAGCTTGGCCGGGCTGATCCGCTATTACCGGGTCGAGAAGCAGGCGGACGGTTCCTACGCGGGAAGGACGCTTGGCGGCGTCCCGTATGCGGTTCGCGACGATGCGAGGCTGCTGGACCGGATGGCGAGCCATTGGCAGCAGCCGGATTCGAAGCAGCTGGAGCTTGGGGAGATCGTGCGCGGGCTGCTTGCGGACGCCGAGCTATGGGGAACGGATATGTCTGCTTGGCAAGGCTTAAGCGAAGCAGTCGCAGGCGAGATCGAACGCATGGAGAGAGGTGGCCGCGATGTCTGATTGGGTGCGTTTGTCCGAACGGGACCAGGTGATTATTGCACTGCGGCCGCTCGCGGCTGGCGAGCGGATTCAGCTGGAGAATGGCGACATCCTTGCCGTCAAGGAGGAGATTCCCAAGGGGCATAAGGTGTTAACCGAGCCTGTAGCCGCCGGCGCCGACGTCTTCAAATTCGGTTATTCCATCGGCAAGGCCAAGACGGATATCGAACCCGGGGCGTGGATTCATACCCACAACCTAGGAACGGGGCTAGGCGCTATCCTCGAATATAGCTACGAACCCGTGCCTGCCGAGGAACCGTTCCGGGCGGAGAAGGACGCGACCTTCCAAGGGTATGTTCGACCGAACGGCGAGGTTGGCATACGCAACGAGATTTGGATTATCAACACGGTGGGCTGCATCAACAAGACCTGCGAAATTCTCGCCAAGCGCGGCAATGACCGCGCCGGCGAGCGGGTGGACGGCGTGTTTCATTTCGCCCATCCGTTCGGCTGTTCTCAGCTTGGCGACGATCTGAAATATACGCAGCGGCTGCTCGCCTCGCTCGTGAATCATCCCAATGCGGCGGGCGTGCTCGTCGTCGGGCTTGGCTGCGAGAACAACGGGATCGCCTTATTCAAGGATGCGATCGGCGAATACGATCCGCGCCGCGTGAAATTCATGAGCGCGCAGGAGGAAGAAGACGAGCTTGCGCAAGGACTTGCGCTGATCGAAGAGCTCACGGTGTACGCTAGCACGTTCGAACGGGAGCCGGTGCCAGTATCGAAGTTGAAATTGGGCCTCAAGTGCGGCGGCTCTGACGGTTTCTCCGGCATTACGGCGAATCCGCTCGTCGGCACGATCGCGGACCGGCTGACGGCAGCGGGGGGGACGGCGATTCTGACCGAGGTGCCGGAGATGTTCGGGGCGGAGACCATTCTGATGAACCGCGCGGCAAATGAGGCGGTATTCCATGAAATCGTGACGCTGATCAATGACTTCAAGCAATATTTCATCCGGCACGGTCAGGAAATCTACGAGAATCCGTCGCCGGGCAATAAGGCGGGCGGCATCAGCACGTTGGAGGAGAAGTCGCTCGGCTGCACGCAGAAAGGCGGCCGCGCCATCGTTCAGGGCGTCGTTCCTTACGGCGAGCGGACGCGCGGGAGCGGTCTCCAGCTGCTAGAAGCGCCGGGGAACGATCTCGTCTCCGTCACCGCGCTGGCGGCATCGGGCGCGCATGCTGTCCTGTTCACGACAGGTCGGGGCACGCCGTTCGGCGGACCGGTGCCGACCGTTAAGATCGCGACCAATTCCGATCTGGCTCGCCACAAGAAGAATTGGATCGACTACAATGCGGGTCGGCTTCTGGAAGACAAGGCCATGGCCGAGATGACAGATGAGCTGTGGAATCAGCTCCTGGATCTCGCATCGGGCACCTATAAGACGCATAACGAGCGCAACGACTTTCGGGAAATCGCGATTTTCAAGGATGGCGTCATTCTATAATCGAACCAGGCAGGCATGTTCCCTCATCCCGGGAGCGTGCCTGTTTCACGTATTGTTGATTTTGGGTCCGCTTTGAACGTACGTACCGTCCGTGATCATCGACAAGTTATAGTCCTCGGTCCAAGCGGGATAAAGGAGGGGCGCTTCGGTCAAAATAGGGGAATCCTTCCTGCCAGCAGGAGACAGACGTGGAGAGAGCATCGATGGACGATATTACATTCAAAGCCATGGTCATCGCGAATGAAATCGACTTGAACCAGTTTGCGATACACTTCGGCATACGCAAGAAATACACATGGGAGCAGCCGCTCATCATTCGCAATAACGTGCTCAAGAAGCTGTATGACCGCGGCGTGGACAGCTTGCAGCAGGTGTTGATTTTCTCGTTCGGCAGTATTGTCTTCGTCAATCATGAGAGCAAGGAGGAGATGCATACCTTCCTGAAATTCCTCCAAACGCTCGACGAGAACTTGAGACTGAAGCAGGTTTACCGGTACACCGACGATTACAGTTTGCACGTGGGCGAGATCGAGCGCATGGAGTTAACGGACGAGCATGTCATCGTGTCGGAATTCGAGTATTTTCTACCGGAGCTCATTGCGACGGTACTGGCCAAATCGGTCGCCTTGGAGAAAATCGAGGAGCAGCTCGGACAAATCCAGGATCGGCTGGAGGAGATGATCGATCGGCTGGAGAAGGGGCGTATGCGCGTGGGCAACAAGCAGCTGGCGCAAATGACCGCGAGAATCGTCCGCCACGAATATAACACGCTGGCCTACATCATGATCCTCGACAAGCCGGAGATGACGTGGAATCACAGCTCGGCGGGGACGTTCTACGAGGCCATGATGGATTTCTTCGAATTGAACGATCGCTACAAAATTCTAAAGAGCAAGACGGACTCGCTCTATCATATTCTGGAGGGCTTCACGAATATCAGCCATTCGATTCGCGGGCTGTTCGTGGAATGGATCGTCGTCATTCTGATCGTCATCGAAGTCGTGATTACACTGCTGCAAATCGCGGGATGGGTGCCTTCGCATTAGCTCGATCGGCATGCAAGCGTCCTTCGATAGACGCGCCTTCGGAAGCGGGGCGCGTCTTTGTCGTTCTCTATCGCTTGGCGTGCTCGCGCCGGTATACGCGGGGACTAACGCCCGTCTTAGCTTGGAACAAGCGGTTGAAGAATTTCAGGTCCGCATAGCCGACGGAAGCAGCGACGTCCGCAACGCGCTCAGAAGTACTCGCAAGCAGCCGGCAGGCCGCGGTCATACGCAGATGCTGCAGATATTCCGTGAAGCTCATGCCGGTATGCCTTCGCAGGAGGCGGCCCAGTTGACGTTCGCTCAACTTCGAAAGAGCTGCAAGCTCGCCAAGCTTAAGCGGGGAGGCGTAGTGCTCCGTCATATGTGCGATCGCTTCTGCGATGGACAAGGCGGGCTTCGCATCTCTTGTCTCGGGAGCGAGCTGACGCTGCCGGTAGATGGCCGTCAGCAGCTGGACAGTGAGCGCCGACAAGACGGCCGCGAAGCCCGGCGGACGCCCGTAATACTCCCGGTACAGCTCTTGGAACAACGTATCGTGGACGCTGCCGGCATCCTTCACCTCGAACCAGCGCAGACAGGGATCTGCGAAGAAATCACCCACTTCTCGAAAGGCGGGGAAAGCGGCGCGCAGTTCGCCAAGAAAGGCGGACGTGAACGTGCAATTGTAGACGACGAGCGGCTTGTTCTTGTCCGTCGTGTGTGGACGGAAGACGTGGCTGTGCCCTTCCGGAATGACGAAGATGGAACCTTGACGGGCAGGGACCGCTTCGCCCGCGATATAATGCGTACCAGCACCTTGACTAATATAGGTGATCTCGGCGAACTCATGCGAATGCTCGCGCAGCTCGAACGATTCTTGCGCCCGATTGATATATAATGGCAGTCCTTCCTCGAACAATTCCCTGCCGGTCATGACGTCCGCCGCGCGACGGCTGGTCATCTGGATCTCTCCTTCCGCCTATGCTATCCCCACCATACGAAATCGCTTGCAAAATGTCCAGATCCCCCTGAGAAAATGTCCGGATCAGCCGCTTAATTACGCCCGATCTCCTTATACAATGGAGGTGAAGGAGCGCAATCACGGGCTCCGCCATGATCTTAGCGGGGGGTACGAAGCAATGGGGACGACTACGCTGCAAATCAAGCAAATTCGCTGCGAATATCGCGATAATCCGATCGGCGTCGGAAGCCGTAAGCCAAGATTCAGCTGGCAGCTGGCATCGGCCGAGCCTGGGACGATGCAGACCGCCTATCACATTCAAGCCGCCGATTCGTCGGAAGCCCTATTAACCGGCCCATATATGTGGGATACGGGCAAGGTGGCGTCGGAGCAATCTGTCTTGATCGAATATGATGGGGCCGAATTGCATGCCGAACGACGTTACTTTTATCGGATTCGGGTGTGGGACAATCATGGCCGGGATTCCGGTTGGAGCGACGCTCGATTCTGGCAAATGGGGCTGCTCGCGCCGGAAGACTGGGAGGCGGCGTGGATTACGCCCGACCCGACCGCGCTCGGCTCCGAGTCGGAAGAGGCGTTCCTGCTTCGCCGGGCTTTCACGGTAGGGGAAGAGCCGAAGCGCGCGACGTTGTACGCGACCAGCCTGGGCTTCTACGAGCTGGAGCTGAACGGCCGCCGGGTCGGCGATTGGCAGTATACGCCGGGCTGGACGAGTTACCGGCATCGTCTGCAGGCGCAAGCGTACGACGTAACCGATCAGCTGGCAAACGGCGGACCCAACGTCATCGGCGCGACGCTTACCAACGGATGGTATAGCGGCGATCTGGGATGGGGCGGAGCCAAGAAGCATTACGGCGCAACGCGCGCGCTGCTGTTCCAGCTGAGGATCGAATACGCGGACGGGTCGGTGGATACCGTCGTCAGCGACGCGAATTGGCGGGCATCGACGGGGCCGGTGCGAATGGCGGAGATTTACCATGGAGTGACGTACGATGCGCGACTGGAGCAGGAAGGATGGAGTCGTCCGGGTTTCGTGGACGAAGGGTGGTCGCCGGTCGTCGCGATCGATCATGCGAAGGATATTCTGGTCATGCAGGAGAACGAACCTTCGCGAGTGACCGAGAGGCTGAAGCCGCTGACGCTGCTGACGACGCCGGCCGGCGAGACCGTGCTCGACATGGGGCAAAATATGGTCGGACGGCTCTATATGTGTCTGAACCTGCCGGCCGGCACGGAACTTACGCTCACGCATGCCGAGGTGCTGGACCGCGAGGGTAATTTCTACGTCGCCAATCTGCGCAATGCGAAGCAGCAAGTACGGTACTTATGCAAAGGCGGCGAAGAAGAATACGAATCTCGCTTCTCCTTCCAAGGCTTCCGTTACGTCAAAATCGAAGGATGGCCGTCGGATGTGCCGATTGACGCGGAGCGCTTCGCGGGACATGTCGTCCATACCGACATGGCGCCTGCGGGTTCGTTCGAGTGCTCGCATCCGCTGCTCAACAAGCTCCAGCGCAACATCGTGTGGGGGCAGCGGGGCAACTTCCTCGACGTGCCGACGGATTGCCCGCAGCGCGACGAGCGGCTCGGCTGGACCGGCGATGCGCAGGTGTTCGTCCGGACAGCGGCGTTCAACTACGGCGTGGCGCCGTTCTTTGCCAAGTGGCTGCGGGATTTGAAGGCCGACCAGCGCGCAGACGGCGGCGTTCCGTTCGTCGTGCCGCATATCTTGGATGACAAGTCGTTCTCCTCCGCTGCTTGGGGCGATGCGGCGGTCATCTGCCCGTGGACGATCTACCAATGCTACGGCGACAAGAGAGTGCTGGAAGAGCAATATGAGAGCATGCGCGGATGGGTCGACTATATCCACGCCCAGGGCGAGAACGAGCACTTATGGAATACCGGCTTCCACTTCGGCGATTGGCTCGGCTTGGATGCCAAGGAAGGCAGCTATGTCGGCGCGACGCCGACAGACTTGATCGCAACAAGCTTCTATGCCTATTCGACTGCTTTGTTCGTGCAAGCTGCCGAAGTGCTCGGTAGAGAAGAAGATGTTCGCACGTACGGTGCGCTGCACGAACGGATCTTGGAAGCGTTCCTGCGGGAGTTCGTCACCCCGAGCGGGCGGCTGGCCGCCCACACGCAGACCGGCCACGTGCTGCCGCTCATGTTCGGGCTCGTCGGCGGGGAAGCGCGGGAACGGTTGGCTCGGACGCTCGCATCCTACGTTGAAGAACAGAAGCATCATTTGACGACCGGGTTCGTCGGCACGCCGTATTTGTGCCACGTGCTGACCGACAACGGCTACCATGACTTGGCCGTGAAGCTCGTCCAGCAGGAAGCGTACCCCTCCTGGCTCTATTCGGTGAACCAAGGGGCCACGACGATATGGGAGCATTGGGACGGCCTCAAGCCGGACGGCACGTTCTGGAGCGAAGATATGAACTCGTTCAACCATTACGCGTACGGAGCCGTCGGCGACTGGCTGTACCGGGCGGTCGCAGGGCTGGACATGGAAGAATCCGAACCCGGTTACAAGCGGATTCTATTCCGGCCGCGTCCGGATTCTGCCCTGGAGTATGCCAAGGCGGCCTATGAATCGGCTTATGGCACGATCCGCAGCGAATGGCGACTTGAGCCGGACGGAGCTGTGCATTATGAGTTCGAAATTCCGGCGAATGCGACGGCCGTCGCTTTGCTGCGCGGAGCGGCAGCACATTCAGCAGAAGTGAACGGAAGTCAGTTGGATGAGAACAACGCTCAGCTGCCTGGATTAGTGCGAGCGACTTCGGAGAATGGCGATCTCCGGCTCGAGCTGGGATCCGGGCAGTACCGGATTCGAGCGGCCAGCGGAAGCGACGCAGTCTCGGATGTTGTACGTACAAGTTAACGGAATATCACTGACAATTGGCAGTCCTGATAGGCACCGGCGATAACGCCGGTGCCTTTTATTTATTAGCGTAGTTAATGATCCCAAGCCATTGAATGACCCTTATTTTTCCATCCAACTATAGGCCTAATTGAGTGTTCACCTGTACGAACAACGGGTGTAGAATGTGATGTAACCGCTATCATGAGAGAGCTGCGAACGGCGGTTTTGCTGGGATGAAGGAGGGCTTTCGAATGAGAGAGCAAGGGAACCGATGAAAGGGACGCGCTGGTATGTTTACGGTGGCGTCCTGCTTGTCGCGATGGCGCTCGCGACGGTTCAGCTGATCGGCATGCTGCGCGAAGCCGGCGAAGGCGCGGCGGTCGGCGCCGCGGATACAAGCGGACGGATCCAGCTGCTTTGGCTGCATCATTTCGACGAGCCGGGGAGTCAGGCATGGATCGATTCGGGCATCCGTCAATTTCAGGAGAAGCATCCGAACGTGACTGTCACGGCGATGCCCCTGGATGGCGGCGACTACATGTCGCTGCTGCGCATGCGTATTGCAAGCGGCGAGATGCCGGATCTGTACATGCTGGATCATCTATTCGGCGCTCAGGACATCATCGAAGCGGGATTCGCCGCGGATCTAACCGGCCGCGCCTCCTTGAAGCAGGTAGAACCTCGTTATTTGAAGGGCGGGAGCTCGGAGGACGGGCGCACCTGGATGCTGCCGATCGATGCGAACGGACTCGGGGTTACCTATAACAAGGAGGTATTCGCGAAGGCGGGCATCAAGCGGCTGCCGGAGACATGGAACGAGTTCCTGACGCTCTGCCAGCGGCTGGAGCAAAGCGGCGTGACGCCGATTGCAGCCGGCTATAAGGACACCTGGACGTTATTCTGGGACTTGGCTACGGATCTGGTGCCCTCTACGTTGTTGAATGACCCGCTCCTCGTGGAGAAGCTCAGCGACGGGACGAGGACATTCGAAGCGAGCGCGGATTCGTTGGCGCAGCCGCTTCACCGGTTGGCCGAGCGGTTCGCGTACGTCAATTCGCATCCATTCGAGACGTCCTGGGATGAAGCGCGGACGATGGTCGCCGAAGGGAAGGCGGCCATGATCGTCGGCGGCACGTGGAGCGTGGACGGCGTCCGCTCCGTCAATCCAGACGTCTCCCTTGGCCTATTCCCGCTGCCGTATTCCGACGATCCAGCCGATTCGCTGTTCCCTATGAAGGCAACGGGCGGAATTGTCGTCAATCCGCTCTCGCCGCATGCCGATCTGGCGCTGGAGCTGCTTGATTGGTTCGCCCGGCCGGAGATGGGGGACTCCTTGCAGCGGAATAAACGGAGCGTCTCCGTGCTCAAAGGCGTGGAGCAGGGGTTCGATCCGGCCATCGCGGAATTGAACCGCGGTTATATCGAGACGAACCGAACCGTCGATTGGTCTGGCGTCCAGACAGGCTTCACCAATCAGCAGCTGGCACGCGCCTTCTCGGTCGCGGTCGCCGATTATCTGATCGATCCCGGCCGAGGCGTAGATGCCTTGCTCCGGGGGCTTGACGAAGTGGTGGTGCAATCGGGCAAGCGGGAAGGAGACGAGGGCCGATGAGCAAGCCTTTGATCCGGCAGCGATTCCGTTTCTTCCGCAGCACGCATATCCGATCCAAAATATTGATCTCCAATCTGCTCCTGATCTCGCTTATGGCCGTATCGATCGGCAGCTTGGCCATCTACGCGACACGGTATTATACGGAAGTGCAAACCAAGGATTTGACGCTGCAGCTCGTCCACCAAGCGTCGGACAAGATCGAATACCGGGCGAAGGCGTTCGTCGGGACGAGCGTGGAGCTGCTCATGCACGAGGAGCTGCGCCAGATGGTCGCGGGCGGCTCGGGCGAAGCGGCATCGAATGATGCGCGGAACCGCATGCGGATTAACGCGCTGTTGTCCGAATTCGCGCATAACAACCCGTTTCTTAACGCTGTTCTCGTCCGATCGACGGATGGCGTCGTGTACTGGTGGTCCGGCGCGAATGGCGCCGCCGGACAACTGTCGGAACGGGAAGCCGCCGATTTGGCTTCAGTCGCGGCATCGCTGCTGGCGAAGGCCGCTCCCAATCTGATGTGGGCCGACTCGCCCCGGGGCGGCGACGAAATGATGTTCGTTCGGGACTATATCGACGTCGATGCGGTCAATCGGAGCTCCGGCACGCTCGTATTTCTGCTCGACTCCGAATATTTCTGGGACCTTGACCGGCAGCAGTCTCTCATTCAACAAACGAACATGGCGATCCTGAACGATGCGGGAGCTTTCATTACCGGCGGCACGTCGCCCCATCTGCGGGAGGCGGCCGATCGTTCGTCGCGTCTTCGCGAGGGCGGATTGGCCTTCGCCGACAGCCGAGTGCGCGAGCTTGGCGGGGAGAGCTATCTCGTGACGCAAGAGCGAAGGTCGGACGGGGGCTGGACGGTCGTCTGTCTCATTCCCACCTCCATGCTCTTCGGCAAGATCCGTATTCTGCAGCTGGTCATTGCGATCGTCGCGCTCGGCGCGATTCTCCTCTCGGCACTGGTGGCGGTGTATTTGTCGGATTCGACGACGCGCGGCATCAAGCTGCTCGAGCGGACGATGCGCCGTGTGGAGGACGGCGATTTCGGCATTCGCATCCAGCCGCTCGGCACCGACGAAGCGGGAATTCTAGCGATTCGGTTCAACGCGATGCTGGAGCGGATCGAAGAGCTGATCACGACCGTGTACAAGGTTCGGCTGGAGAAGCAGCAAGCGGAATTCTCCGTGCTGCTGGCGCAGATCAATCCTCATTTCCTCTATAACACGCTGGGCACGATCCGCTGGTATGCGCGAATGAAGCAGCAGCCGGAGTTGGAACGAATGCTGGCTTCACTCATCGGATTGCTCAAGTCGTCGGTCAGGCGCACGAGCGAGACGCGCACCCTCGGAGAGGAGCTGGCAGATATTCGAAGCTACATCGAGCTGCAGAAAATCGGCTACGGCGACGCTTTCGAAGTGCGCTACGATATCGGGGACGAGCTGCAGACCTGCGGAGTCCTTTATCTGACGCTGCAGCCTCTTGTCGAGAATGCGATTTTGCACGGGCTCGAAATATCCAAGGGGGGCGGCTGCATCACGATCGCCGGAAGAGCGGATGGCGACGATGTCGTGCTGACGGTGTCGGATAACGGAATTGGAATTCCGCTAGAGAAACTGGCGTCCTTGCTCGAAGGACCCGAGAGCCGAGGCGGTTATCCCGGATTGCACAGCATCGGCGTCCGCGGCGTACATGAGCGGCTCCGTTTATATTATGGCGAGCCGTACGGATTAAGCTTCCGGAGCGCGCCCGGCCACGGGACCGAGGCGTTCGTGAGGATGCCGCGCATACAAGTGACGGAAGGGGCGATGACGGTTGCTGCGAGCGATGATCGTGGAAGATAACGCCGTATACAGGTATGCAATCCGGACCATTATCGATTGGGGTCAGTGCGGGTTCGAGCCGCCCGCCGAGGCGGTGAATGGCAAGCAAGCGCTATCCTGCCTTCGGGAAGCGCCGGTGGATCTTATCGTCACCGATATTAGCATGCCCGAGATGAACGGCATCGAGCTGATTCAGCAGGTGAAGCAGCTCTCGCCAGGCACCGAGATTATCGTACTCAGCTCGTACGATGATTTTCCGTTCGTGAAGAATGCGTTGAAGCTTGGCGCTGCGGATTATTTGCTCAAGCATGATTTGGAACCGGAGAACCTTGTCCAATCCGTCATGCAGGCCAAGGAGAAGATAGCGGACCGCAAACAGGCTTCCGCGAGTGAGCCGGAGCCGGAACCGGAGAACGCGATCCGACTCATTCATCGGCTATTGACGCGACCCGTCTCGCCTGAGGAAGCGGAGCGGCTGGCGGAAGCGGCACAGCTGCCGCAGCGCCGCAGCGCCTTCGTTATGCTGTCGGCGGCCGTGAATGAACCGGATTTGGATTCGGAACATGCGGCGACGGGGGCGTCTATATTCGGCCCGCTCGAACCGGCTTGGTTCGTCATTCCGCTCGGGCGCGGACGTTATGCGTTCTATGTGGATTTCAAGGATGAGAAGAGCGAAGCCCGGATGCTGACGGCCGCATACGAGATAGCCGAATGCATTAGCCGGATTGCCGGGCAGCGTGGAATGGAATGCCGAATCGGCATTAGCCGCTCTGGCTTCGGCGTCAAGACGATCGATGGGCTGCACAAGCAGGCGGAAGCAGCCGTATTTCGGAGTTTATACGAAGAAGGGGATGCCGGGCGGGTATATTCGGCTTCGGGCGACCGTCCATACCGGGACACGGTGCTGGCCGGCACCTATCAGTCGTTGTTGAAGGCGCTCAAGAGCGGGGAGACCGAGGCGTGCGAGGCGCTGACGGAGCGGTTGTTCCGGGATATGCGGATCGCCAAGCCGCCGGAAGCGGAGCTGCGCAAGCTGCTGCTCGACTTGTTCGCTTTATTGGTCGTGACGTCTTCGGATCGCGGCGCGGAGATCGAGCCGATGGACCATTGGCAGAGTTGGGTGACGGATTCGCTAGCGCGGCTGACGGCCCTTGACCGGATTCGGTTAGCCGTGCTGGAGCGGGTACGCCGCGTCTGCGGCGGCAGCGCCCGAGAACGGCCGGAGATCCGCCAAGCGAAGGCCTATATCATCAAGCATTTGGACGAGGAGCTGAACGTGGCGGACCTGTCCCGGCGGCTCGACTTGAGTCCGAACTACTTATCGATCTTGTTCCGACAGCAGACGGGGCAGCGGCTCTCCGAGTTTATCCAGCACTGCCGGATGGAAGAGGCGAAGCGGCTGCTGCGGGAGACGACGCTAAAGGTGTACGAGACGGCGGCCAAGGTCGGGTACAAAGATACGTCCTACTTCTGCAAGGTGTTCAAGGAGTACGCCGGCATGACCGTATCGGATTATCGCGGCAGCACGCAGCCGGTTAGCGGATTTCAGACAGATACCCAGTACATGCTCATTAATCGAAATAGCGGGATGGCGCTCGACGTGGACAGCGATTCGACGGCGGAAGGCGCGGAGATCATTCAGTGGCATCAGCACGGAGAAGCGAATCAATGCTGGCTGCTCGTCCCGGCGGGCGGCGATGCTTACAAGCTCGTGAACCGGCGCAGCGGCCTGCTGCTCGGGGTGGACGGCGGATCGGCGGAAGGCGGCGCGGGTCTCGTACAGGAGACGGATGGCGGCAGAACGAGCCAGCGCTGGCGGATCATGAAGTCCGGCAGCTATTACAAGCTGGTGAACGCCGGCAGCGGACTGCTTGCGGACGTGAACGGAAGCGCGAAGGCTCCGAATGCCCGAATTATTCAATGGAAAGATACGATGGGCGCCAATCAGCAGTGGGATATCGTGAAAGTGCGTTAGCGAGGCGGGCGGGTGGGTCGTCCCGATGACCGTTTCGTAGTTTTATCATACTTATCGGAGAATTCTTCAACTTCGCAAGCCGGCGATGCCGCCTTTCCCTGCGCAATGCGCGCAGCGGGGAGGCGGTTTCGTTGTTTATTGCCATATTTCTAAGATTATTCGAATGAGCCACGACTTCGGGACCGCTAAAATTAATCTTGTAATCGCTTACAACGTAAGGAGCTGATCCGTTGATGAGTCTGACCACCGAACAACCCGTCGTCCTGCAGCCGGATGCGATCCGGATCGACGGCCGCAGCGAAATATTGCTCTGTGCGTCGCTGTTCTATTTCCGGATACCGCGGGCGCTGTGGCAAACGCGCATGGAGCAGTTGAAATCATGCGGCTACAACTGCATTGACGTCTACTTTCCGTGGAACTATCACGAAGCCTCGGAAGGACAATGGGACTTCAGCGGGGAGCGGGACGCCGCGGCGTTCCTTCAGTTGGCGCAGGAGGCGGGGTTATACGTCATAGCCCGGCCGGGCCCGTATATTTGCTCGGAGTGGGATGGCGGCGGGCTGCCTGCATACTTGTTCGCGCAAGACGATATCCGGCTGCGGGACAACGACCCGGCGTTCCTGCGCCAGACGGCGCGCTGGTTCGAACGCATCATGCCGCTGCTGGCGCGCTTCGAGTATGGCCAAGGCGGAAGCGTCATCGCCGTTCAGTTGGATAACGAGCTCGACTTCTACGGATGCGAAGACCCGGCGGGTTACATGGCTGCGCTGCGGGATATGGCCAGAAGCAGCGGCATCCGCTCGCCGCTGCTCGCCTGCGCGGGGCAAGGCGGACTGTTCGAAGCTTCGGGGTATGCGAAGGGCGTCGTGCAGACGTGCAACTTCTATCCGCATAACCGCGATCCCGAGTTCGAGTCGAAAGTATTAGCCTATCAGACGGAGCTGGCGGCAGGCGGCGTGCCGCTGCTGGTGACGGAGACGAACCGCTCCCACTTTCTGCTGCGGCGGCTGCTTGCTTGCGGCGCGAAGCTGCTCGGCCCTTATTTGCAAGCGTCGGGCACCAACTTCGGCTTTACGAATGCGACGAACAATTGGGGCGAACCGCTCGCTTTCTTGACGTCGGATTACGACTTCGGCGGCATGATAGCCTCGGATGGCACGCTGCGCCCGGAAGCCCTCGAAGGTCGGCTGCTCGGCAGCTTGATCGCCGCTTACGGGACGTCGCTGGCGGAAGCCGTTCCCTTGGGCGACGCTTCAACGTCAGTAGACGTCCGAGCACGGCAAGGCGAGGTGGCTGGCCCATACGCACTGCAGCTTAAAGGCGGCGGGCGGCTTCTGTTCCTCACGAATACAGGCGTCGGAGATGCCGAGCTAAAGCTCGCGCCGACCGGCGGCAAGACGCAGAACGCCGCATCGCTGCTCTTGCATCCGGACCGATGCATCGCGCTGCCGTGTGACATGCCGCTGTCGCATTGGGGCTTGCCAGGCAGGTTGGCATTCGCGACAGCCGAGCTGTTCAGCATCCGGCACGCGAGCGGCGTTGTGCGGATGATGTTCCATACAGAGCGCGCTTCGCAGTTGGCGTTCGAAGTGGGCGAAGCACAGGCGCGTGACGCATCCGGGGTGATGATTAGCCAATCGGACGGCGTGTGCACGCTGGAATTCGGCAAGGAGGAGATTGGCCGATGCCGGTTCGATTGGCCGAGCGGCGAGAAGTTGGAGATCGTGACGATGGACCGGGAGATGGCGCTGCGGCTTGATCCTTCGAAGGAGGACGACGTCGAGAACATTCGAACCGCGGCATCCGGGGGAGGGGAAGTGACGCAGTCCGTACGGCAGCTTGAGGCCAAGTGGGAGCTGTCGTCGATCGATCCGACTCAGCCGCTGACGGTAGTACAGTCTAAGCCGATCCGACATGCCGATAACTTGGAGAAGCACGGGATTTATCGGGGGTATGGCTGGTACCAGGCGCAGCTGCCCGACGCATCCGATTCGAGTCCGCCGCTGGGGCTGTTCCTGCACAAAGGTAGCGACGTGCTGTCGTTGTACGCGGGAGATCGGTACTTGGGAACGGTCGTCCCCGGAGGCGCAAGCCGGTTCGTCCCGCTCGATGACGATGTTGCTTTAGGTTCAATTACGGCGCGAGCCGAAATCTGGGGCCACTCCAATTTCGACGATCCACGGCTGCCGGGGCTTCGATTGAACGCGATGAAAGGGATGCGCGGTCTGTCGGCGATCACCGGGATCAGGGAGCTTACCTCCAACTGGCGCTACATGTTGGCGGAATCGGACGAAGCGTTCGCCACATCGCCGGAGGTTCTGTTCCAGACGGCGGCCTCCAAGCCGATCGTCGCGTTCGGCGGCTGGCTGTCCGGCC
This sequence comes from Paenibacillus aurantiacus, assembly GCF_042431225.1. Taxonomy (NCBI): domain Bacteria; kingdom Bacillati; phylum Bacillota; class Bacilli; order Caryophanales; family Paenibacillaceae; genus Paenibacillus; species Paenibacillus aurantiacus. Next base: position 90,635 of record NZ_JBHMDO010000012.1, read on the forward strand.
ACTCGTTCAGGCGTGAATGGTTCGCCCGTACAGTTGTCACCACCCCGGACGCGACGGCGCGCGTTCTTCGCTTCGAGGGACTCGAGGGCACGGCCGAGGTATTCGTGAACGGACTTGCCGCCGGGACCGCGCAACCGCTGGAACCGTTCGTCGATATAACTCCGTATTCATCGCCGGACGAAGAAATCGAGCTGGCCGTACTCCTCGAGCGAAACCTGGGTCAACAGGGCGGGCGCGTTCAGCTCATGGAAGGATGCGAAGCGACGCATTGGCAGCTGTCCAGCTGCGACGAGGAGGCGCTGCGCGACTATGCGCGAAGCGCGCGTCAAGCCGCAGCGGCAGCTAATCTTCCGCTCTCGCTTGCGCCAGGCGCGGTAGCGCTGCTTTATGGCGAACCGTCCCGTTCCGGACAAGACGCCGACGCGTGCGAAGGTTGGCGCGTAACCGTGCAGGGCCATGGCCTGAAGACGACGGTCTACTGGAATGGCCGGCTTATCTCGCGGCTATGGCTGCCAGGCGGGGAAGCCAGGCCGACGATGACAGGCGGCAGTCCAGATTCCTTCTATGTGCCGGGTACATGGTTCCGCAAGCCTGAAGAAGGGGCCGACGAGCTGATCGTGCTGCTGGAAGCGGTCGATGACGGTAAGCCGGCCGAGCTGCTCGGCTTCGAGGTATCGCCCATCTAAATTGCCGCGCCAAGCGCGGCGTGAAAGGAGGAGATGACGATGGCGCAATTGAGCCAAGCGAATCCGGCTCCCGGAGCCGCGGTCCAAGCCAGCCCCCGGAACCGATTGAGGCGGCTTCGGAATAACAAGACGCTGCTGCTCATGTGCTTGCCGGCCATCCTGTTTTTCCTGGTGTTCGCTTACCTGCCAATGCCGGGCCTCTACTTGGCCTTCGTCAAATACAACTACACGGACGGCATCTTCAAAAGTCCGTTCGTCGCCTTCGATAACTTCCGCTTCCTCGTCATGACAGGCGATCTGTGGAGGCTGACATTCAACACCGTCGTCTACAATCTGGCGTTCATCCTGCTTGGCAACGTGCTGCAGATCGTCGTAGCCGTGTTCCTGAACGAGCTGCGCCTCAAGTGGTTCAAGAAAGTGTCGCAGACGCTCATGTTTCTGCCGCATTTCATCTCGGCGGTGCTCATCGGTCTGATCGCCTATAACGTGCTCAGCTACGACTACGGTCTGCTGAACAGCATTCTGACTTCGCTCGGGGTCGATCCGGTCAAGACGTATTCCAATGGCAGCATCTGGCCATTCATTATCGTGCTAACGTACCTGTGGCAGTCGACGGGCTACGGCTCTATCGTCTACTTCGCCGCTATCATGGGGCTGGACAACGAAATCATCGAAGCGGCGGAGATCGACGGGGCGAACGCGTTCCAGCGCATCCGCTACATCGTGCTCCCGTGGCTGAAGCCGACGTTCATCATCCTGCTGCTGTTCTCGCTCGGCGGCATTCTACGCGGCAACTTCGGCTTGTTCTTCAACCTCGTCGGGGCGAACAACACGGCGCTGTACGCGACGACGGACATTATCGAGACGTACGTGTTCCGCGCGCTCATGACGAACTTCAACTTCTCGATCGGCAGCGCGGTGAGCCTGTACCAGTCCGTGTTCGGCTTCGTCGTCGTTCTGACCGCCAACTGGCTGGTCAAGAAATTCTCGCCCGACAATTCTCTCTTCTAGGAGGCGGCTCGCTTGGAGGAATCGAACGAAATACGCAGCATCCGGACCGATCTGAGCGGCGCGTTCGTGAAGATCGTCGGCTATTTGTTCATCGGCGCATTCTCGCTGGCGTGCTTGCTGCCGTTCCTGCTCGTGCTCGGCACGTCGTTTACGGCGGAGGCGTCGATCAAGAAATACGGCTTCAATTTTTGGCCGCGCGACTTCAGCTTTCTCTCGTACAAAATCGTCTTCGAGAATCCGAATCTCATCATCGGCTCTTATCTCGTGACGCTCGGCATTACGCTCGTCGGTACCGTGGTTGGGCTGTTCCTCGTCGCCATGACGGGCTATGCGCTGCAGCGGCCGGATTTTCAATACCGCAACGGCATCTCGTTCTTCATCTACTTCACGACGCTGTTCACCGGCGGGCTGGTGCCGTTCTATCTGCTCATTACGCAGTATTTGAGCTTGAAGGACAACTATTTGGCGGTGCTTCTGCCGGGGCTGCTTAGCCCGTTCCTGATCATTATGATGAAAAGCTTCGTCCGCTCGATTCCGCACGCGATTACGGAATCGGCCAAAATCGACGGCGCCGGCGACTTCACGATATTCGTTCGGCTGATTCTGCCGATGACAACCCCGGCACTGGCGACGATCGGGCTGTTCATCGCCCTCGGCTATTGGAACGAATGGTACAACTCGATGCTGTTCCTCTCGCCGGATGTGAAATACCGGCCGCTGCAGCTATTCCTCTACAACGTCATCACGAGCGCCGATTTCATTCGCAATTCCGCCGCCTCCTCGAACGTGACGCCGAGGGACGTGCCGCTGGAATCGATGAAGATGGCGACCGCGGTGGTGGCGACAGGGCCGGTCATTCTGTTTTATCCGTTCGTGCAGCGGTACTTTATTAAGGGCATTACGGTTGGCGCGGTGAAAGGCTAGGCGGATGTGCCGGGCATGCGAGCCATGCCCCTCACATAGATGCAAATGACAAAGGGGAGGCGTAAGACGATGAGAACGAAACGAAAACCGATCCTGCTGGCGCTCTTGGCGATCATGGTCGCGATGTTGGCGGCGTGCAGCGGCAATAATGGCAACGGCGGCAGCGCGAATGCCGGGAAGGACGGCGAGGTGCAGTCCGGCGAGCAAAGCAACCAAGGCGGCGAGAAGGCGGGCGACGGCGCGATCGATACGTCCAAATTCGTTAAGATCAGCTACTTGGTACTCGGCGACAAGCCGAAGAACGGTCAGTTCGAGCAGGTGCTCGACAAGGTCAACGCCATCATGAAGGAGAAAATCAACGCCGAGCTGGAATGGAAATGGATTGAATGGGCCGACTGGCAAACGAAATACAACCTGGCGCTCGCGTCCGGCGAATCGATCGATCTCATCACGATCGGCACCGACTGGCTGGACACATGGGGCAACGCGCAGCGCGGCGCGTTCATGAACCTGGACGACCTGCTGCCGACGTACGCGCCGGAGACGTGGAAGTCGATCCCGGCCGAAGATTGGGACCAGAGCAAGTACGGCGGCAAAATCGTGCTCATTCCCGAGAATGACTACACGCAGTGGGTCAACCATGGCTTCTTCTATCGCGGCGACTGGGCGAAGGAAGCGGGCATTACGGAGCCGATCAAGGATTGGGAAGGCATCGGCAAGTATTTGCAGTACGTGAAGGACAACAAGCCCGACGTCATCCCTTGGGACGCGGCATCGGGCGTACAGACTTGGGGCGGCTACGTCTCGTCGTACACGGATGAGCTGGAGCTGCCGATCTCGACCGGCTTCCTGCCGATCTTCACGGCGAAGTCGTTCGATGAGAAGTTCACGGTGGCAGGGCCGGTGTTTGAGGACGTCTTCCTGGATTACGCGAAGCTGATGAAAGAATGGGGAGACAAAGGCTTCTGGCGCGAGGACGCGCTCAACAACAAGAACAACAACCGCGACGCGCTCAAGGCGGGCCTCTCCGGCCTCGATCAGCATCATACGCAGACGTTCGGCGGCCTTCGCGTCGAGATGGACAAAGCGCAGCCGGGCTCCGAGCTCCAAATGTTTCCGTTCAGCCGCACGCGCGGCACGAACCTGATGGAGCTGTCGATTACGCACGGCGGCACGTCCGTCGGCGCCCACAGCAAAAATCCGGAGCGCGCGCTGATGGCTTACGAGCTGATCCGCAATAATGAAGAAATCTATCATCTGCTGAACTACGGCATGGAAGGCGTGCAGTACGAAATCAAGGACGGCAAGCGCGCGCGTCCGGCTGGCTACGACGAGACGAAGGACGGCTTCTACTCCGACTTCTGGGGCGGCCGCGTCGACAAGTTCGAAATTCCGAGCGAGACGACGTACGACCAGCTGGAAGAGACGCTGTACGCGGAATACGACAAAATCAAAAAGCCTTACGTCTACGGCCAGTTCGTCTTCGATAAGACGCCGGTCGAGGCGGAGTTGACGGCGATCTCGCAGGTGACGGGCGAGCTGGGACCGGCGATCGTCGTCGGCAAAGCAGGCGACCCGGTCGAAGCGGTCGAGGCGTTCCGCGCGAAGCTGAAGACGGCGGGCTACGACAAGGTGCAAGCCGAGCTGCAAAAGCAGTTGGACGCGTACAAGGCGCAGTTGGGCGAATAAATACGAAGGTTGTTCGAAGAGCAGACGTAACGGCGGGGAGTTCCGATGAAGACGGACGGATTCCCCGCCTTCCCTATTTACGCATCCCATTTGCGATATGCCTTTTGCGAAAGCCCGATTGCGAATCGCGAAATCCCGTATTGTGAAAGGGGGGATTGTTATGTAACGCGGTACGGCTTGGGGCAACCGAGTCAGTCACACAATCATCGTGGCTGTCATGACAGTCGTTGATAAGTCCTCTTCAATTCGCAAACAACGCAAAGGAGCGGATCGGGATGCGATTCGAAAGGAAGGTGATTGCCGGCATGCTTGCGCTTCCACTCATCATGAGCGCCGGCTTCGGTTCGGGAAGCTTCGGCGGCGGCGAGACCGCCATCGCGGCAGCTTATACAGCCGTGGTCAATCCGAGCGTTCAGTATCAAACGTGGGAAGGATGGGGCACCTCGCTCGCCTAGTGGGCGAATGTCATCGGCGGCGCGCCGGAGGCGGTGCGGACCGATTACGCGAACCGGCTGTTCAGCCAGACGTCGGGGCTTGGCTTCAACATCGTCCGGTACAATATAGGCGGCGGCGAGAACCCCGCTTATCCGAACCATATGGAGTACCGGGCTCGCGTGCCGGGATTCAAGACATCCGAGACCGCGGCATACGACTGGACCCGCGACGCGAATCAGCGCTGGGTGCTGAATGCCGCCAAGTCACGGATTCCGGCGAGCGAATTCATCGCCGAAGCGTTCGCCAACTCGCCGCCGTGGTGGATGACCAAGAGCGGGAGCGTGACGGGCGGCGTAGATGCCGCGGAGAATTTGAAGGACGATATGTACGACGAGTTCGCCGATTATTTGACGACGGTGACGCAGCATTTTCGCGACAGCTGGGGCATTACGTTCCGCACGCTCTCGCCGGCCAACGAGCCGAGCTCGAACTACTGGTATTTCGGCAACCGCCAGGAGGGCAACCGGATGTATCCGGCCAATCAGGAGAAGATGGTCGGTTATCTGTACGATTCGCTGATTCAGAAAGGGCTGGCTGCGCGGATTAGCGCGCCGGAGGAGACGTCGATCGACCTGGCCCGCAACACGATCAACAGTTATGCGCCGGCAACCAAGTCCAAGCTCGTTCAATATAACACGCACACGTACGGCGGCAGCGATCGCGTCGGCTTGAATACGGCGGCGGGCGGCAAGCGGATCTGGAACTCGGAGCACGGCGACGGCGACGGCACGGGCATCACGATGGCGCGCAGCATCCAGTGGGACATCAAGTACATGAAGAACGCGGCGTGGGTATACTGGCAGGCGGTCGAGACGCCCGGAGGCTGGGGGATGCTCGAGACCGATCTGAACAACGCGACCGGCGACCGATCGGTCTATACGGTGACGAAGAAATACTACGTCATGTCGCAGTGGACCAAATACATCCGTCCGGGTTACAAGATCATCGATATTTCGAACAACGACTCTATCGCGGCATACGACAGCGCCGGCAAGAAACTCGTCATCGTGACGGTGAATGATTCGGCTAGCGCGAACAGCTACACGTACGACCTGTCGGCATTCAACATGACGTCCAGCACCGTGTCCGGCACGCGCACGAGCGGAACGGAGAACGCGGCGGCGATTACCGGACTCACGCTATTGGGCAAAAGCTTCACGCAGACGCAGCCGTCGAAGTCGGTCAGCTCATTCGTCGTCACCGGCGTGGAGTTGGCGGCGGGCACGATCGATACGACGGGGTACTACGTGTTGACCAACGCGAATAGCGGCAAGGCGCTTGACGTCGCCGGGGGCTCGACGGCCGACGGCGCGGACGTCGTCCAGCAAGCGGCGAGCGGCGCGGCCAGCCAGCAGTGGCAGTTCGTCAGCGCGAGCAGCGGATACTATAAGCTCGTGAACCGCCAGAGCGGCAAGCTACTCGACGTGAGCGGCGCGTCTTCGGCCGACGGGGCCGACGTCATTCAGTGGACTGACAATGGAGGAACCAACCAGCAGTGGCAGGCCGTGGCGGCAAGCGGCGGGTATAAGCTCGTGAACCGCGCCAGTGGCAAGGCGCTCGACGTCTCGCAGGCGTCGACAGCTGATGGCGCGGACGTCATCCAATGGACAGACAACGGCGGCGCGAATCAGCGCTGGCAGCTGACGAAGGTGAATTAACGGTCGTAAGGGCCGTCTATTGATCGCGCGAAGCGTTCATTAGGCGGCTTCTTCGCATTCGCGACAGCGATGTACCTTCTCGGTGGGGATTTCCGATAACCTCAAACTTGATGCAAGACACCCGCTTTCGCGCGAAAGCGGGTTTTTGCCGTGCCTGCGATTGAATTCGTTAATTCCGCTATTCAAATGATCTATGATGGAAGCAATTGACGGTTATTTCCCGATAATGGTAGATTGGCTGTAACCAAAAGACGACCATTCGGATGGAGTAAATAGGAATTTGAGGCGAAGGTCAAATCCGGTCCGAATCGGAGGCGTTCATGAAGCACGTACTCGAAATCGAAAGTTTAACGGTGACCTTCCGCACCGAGAACGGGGAGGTCACGCCGGTAGAGGATGTCGGATTTGCCGTTCAACCAGGCGAAATCGTGTGCATCGTCGGCGAATCGGGCAGCGGCAAGAGCGTTACCTCGCTCGCGATTCTGAACCTGCTCGGCAGGAGCGGGCGCATCGGCCAAGGGCAGATCCGGCTGGACGGCCGTTCGTTGACGGAGCTGACGGAGGCGGAGCTTCGGAAGGCGCGCGGCAAGGAAGCCGCGATGATTTTCCAGGAGCCGATGACGGCATTGAATCCCGTGCTCACGATCGGGGATCAACTGCGGGAGGCAATCCGCCTTCACGTCGGATTGCGGGGGAAAGCGGCGAACGACTATGCCGCCGGCTTGCTCCGCGATGCGGGGATCGCGCGTCCGGAGTCGGTGTTGAAACAATATCCGCATGCACTGTCGGGCGGCATGCGGCAGCGAGTCGTCATCGCGATGGCGATCGCGGGCAAGCCGAAGCTGCTTATCGCGGACGAACCGACGACCGCTCTGGATGTGACCGTCCAAGCGCAAATTTTGGCGCTTCTGAAGCGGCTGCGAGCGCAGCACGACACCGCTATCCTGCTCATTACGCACGATCTTGGCGTTGTGGCGGAGATGGCCGACCGCGTGCTCGTCATGTACGCGGGACAAATCGTCGAGGAGACCGACGTCTTCTCGCTGTTCGAGCGCCCGCTCCATCCTTACACGAAGGGTCTCATGGCCGCGGTCCCTGCAATTGCGGATGAGCTGGAGCATCGTCTCGAAGCGATTCCCGGCAGCGTCCCGGATCTAGCCCGCCTGCCTGCCGGCTGCCGGTTCCATCCGCGCTGCCCGGCCGCGACGGATCGATGCCGAAGCGAGACGCCGCCGCTGACTCAGTCCGGCTCCGGCCATCTCGTACGCTGCTGGCTTACCGGGCACAACCCGGCTTCGTGAATTCGAATGGACGGAGGGGAAGAACATGTCGGCACGAAGCCGAGAAGAGGTGCCGCTGCTGCGCGCGGACAATTTGAGCACGTATTACCCGATTCGCCAAGGCGCTTGGAATCGGACCAAGGGATACATCCGCGCGGTCGATGGCGTTACCTTCGACGTATATGCCGGCGAGACGCTCGGACTTGTCGGCGAATCCGGGTGCGGGAAGTCGACGCTCGGCAGGACATTGCTCCGGCTCGAACAGCCGCATGCGGGGCGTATTTATTACGAAGGCGACGATGTTACCGCGCTGCCGGAACGCCGTCTTCGATCGTACCGGACGAAATTCCAGATGATCTTCCAGGATCCGTATGCGTCGCTGAACCCGCGCATGACGATTCTCGAACTGCTGACCGAGCCGCTCTTAGCCCATCGTCTCGCGGGGAGAGCGGAAGCCGGGCGCAGCGCTCTGCGCTTGCTGGAGATGGTCGGGCTGCCGCGCGCGAGCGCCGGCCGCTACCCGCATCAATTCTCCGGCGGACAGCGCCAGCGTATCGGCATCGCGAGAGCGCTTGCGCTTGCGCCGAAGCTCATCGTCTGCGATGAGCCGGTGTCGGCGCTCGACGTCTCGGTCCAGGCGCAAATCCTGCATTTGCTGCAGGACTTGCAGCGAGAGCTAGGTCTGACCTATCTGTTCATCGCGCACGGCTTGGGGGCGGTGCATTACGTCAGCACGCGTGTTGCGGTCATGTATTTGGGGACGATCGTCGAGATCGCGGACAAACGTTCGTTGTTCGCTTCGCCCAAGCACCCGTACACGCGCATGCTGCTGAACGCGAACCCGGTGCCGGATCCGAGGCTGCGCGGCAGGGAAGATCTCGTGCCGGAGGGGGAAGTGCCAAGCGCCTCGAATCCGCCGTCGGGCTGCAGATTCCATACGCGCTGCCCGTTCGCTCTTCCAAGGTGCAAATCGGAGGCACCGGCGCTAATCGGCGGGTCGCATGCGGTCGCCTGCCATTATCCGCTTGGCGGTGCGGGAGAGGAGGGTGCGCATGCTTTCGTTCATCGCGAGAAGGTTGCTCATTAGTCTCCCCGTGCTGCTAGGCATTACCGTCATCAATTTCGTCATCATCAAGCTGGCGCCAGGCAATCCAGTGGAGATGTTCATTAATCCGAACACGCCGCCGGCGCTAATCGAGGCGAAGAAGGAAATGCTCGGTCTGAACAGTCCGTTCATCGTTCAGTATTGGCAGTGGCTCCTGCAGCTTCTGCAAGGAGAGCTGGGGTATTCGTTCAGCTCGTATGCGCCGGTCGCCGGGCTCATTCAGGAGCGGATCGGACCGACGCTGCTGTTGGCTTTCTCCGCGCTGCTCGCGGGTCTGCTTATCGCGCTGCCGATCGGCATCTTCAGCGCCGTCCGGCACAACACGAAGTGGGATTATATGCTGACCGGACTATCCTTCGTGGGCACATCGCTTCCATCGTTCTTCCTGGCGCTCGGCCTGCTCTATCTGTTCGCGCTGAAGCTCCGGATTCTGCCCGCCGGCGGTATGCAGACGCTGAACGGCGGCGGGGGCGTCCTGGATACGCTGCTTCATCTGATTCTGCCCGTCGCCGTTCTGTCCGTCGTCATCATCGGCCGCAAAATCCGCTATGTCAGAGCGAGCATGCTGGACGTGCTCAAGCAGGATTATTTGCGGACCGCCAGAGCGAAAGGCGTGCGCGAATTCGCGGTGACCCACAAGCACGCGCTGCGTAATGCGCTGCTGCCGATCATCGCGGTGTTCGGCATGGAAATTCCGGCGCTGCTTGGCGGAAGCATTATTATTGAACAAATTTTTCAGTGGCCGGGCATCGGGCAGCTGACGATGCAGTCCATACTGTCGCGGGATTACCCGACGCTCATGGCGCTCAATCTCGTGGCGGCCGTCGTCGTACTGACGACGAACCTGCTGGTCGACGTGCTGTATGCCCTTGCCGATCCGCGCATTAAATACAGATAAGCCAAGGAGGTGCGTACGCGTGAGCCATACCGAACTTCCCATGAATGCCGCCGTGCTGCCCGCCTCGGATGCGCAGCTTTTGCCGGAGGCGGAGCAGGAGAGCGGCATTCGGCTGGCCGCCCGCAGGTTCGCCAAGCACAAGCTGGCCGTCTTGGGCTTGACGGTGACGGTCGCGCTTGCGTTGATCGCGCTGCTGGCGACTTGGCTGATGCCGCATTCGCCGTATGAAGTGACCGCGCAATTCTCCTCACCGCCTTCAGCGGCACATTGGCTCGGGACGGATCAAGTCGGCCGAGACGTGCTTAGCCGGCTCATCATCGCCGCCCGCGTGTCGCTGATCGTCGGGTTCGCCACCGTGGCAATCTACGTTGCCATCGGCACGCTCATCGGCCTGGTCTCGGCCTACTTCGGCGGCCGGACCGATGCGGTGATCATGCGGCTGACCGACATGTTCCTGGCGTTCCCGTTCATGATGGTCATTCTTGTTATCGTCAGCGCCATCGGGGCAAGCTTGCCGACGATTATCGCCGTCATCGCCTTGTTCTCGTGGCCGTCGGTCGCGCTGCTCGTCCGCAGCGCCGTGCTGTCGCTCAAGGCGCAAGACTTCGTGTCGGCCGGGCGGGCGCTAGGTTATAGCACGCCGCGCCTCCTATTCCGGCATATTCTGCCGAATGCGATCGGACCGATCATCGTGAATGCGACGTTCGGCGTTGCCAGCGCGATTCTGAGCGAAGCCGGGCTTAGCTTTCTGGGCATGGGCGTCCAGCCGCCGACCGCCAGTTGGGGGAATATGCTGTCCGAGGCGCAGTCGCTGACCGTATTGACGGAGCAGCCGTGGCTGTGGGTTCCGGCCGGATCGATGCTGCTCGTTACGGTGCTTGCGATCAACTTCGTCGGCGACGGGCTTCGCGATGCATTCGATCCGAAGGCATAAGCAGGCATCGTTCGGCTAGTTCGGCTAGTTTGGCAGTAGACAGCGAATCATTACCTAAGGGGGAAGTCCAATTGAAATCAACGCTTCGCACGATAGCCGTCATTATGCTGGCTTGCTCACTGCTTTTGCTCGCCGCATGCAGCTCGAATGGTAATAACGCCGGAGGCGCGAATAGCGGTGAGAAGCCCGAAGATTCGCGACAGACTACCGCGCCGGCGGAGGAGAAAGCCGATTCGCCTGCTCCGAAGGAGAAGGTCGTCACGATCGGCATCGTCAACTCGCCGATTACGCTGAACCAAATCAACGACCAAGGCGATTCGGCGTCCAAAACGCTTCAGGCGCTGCTCAATGATTCGCTGCTCGATATCAATACGTCGTTCGAATTTCTGCCCAAGCTCGCCGACTCCGTCGAGACGACGGACAATCAGACATTCGTCGTGAAGCTGAACGCCGCCGCGAAATGGAACGATGGCCAGCCATTCACGACCGCGGACGTCAAATTTACGCTGCTGACCGCGCTGCATCCGAAGGTCGAGAGTTCTTTCCGGCTGAACTTCGTCGAAGGCACAGACGATGCCGGGAAGCTTCCGGAAGGTCAGAGCGAGCTGGCGGGGCTTACGATCGTGGATGATCATACGTTCGAGATCAAGACAAAGACGCCGATCGACCCGAATGTGTTCAAAGAAACGTTCGCCACGAAAGTTTACTTCCTGCCCGAACATGTGCTGAAGGACGTACCGGTCGATCAACTGAACACGCATCCGTATTTCCAGAAGCCGGAGGTGACGATCGGGCCGTTCAAATACGCGGATTTCCGCAAGGACCAATATACCGAGGTGTCACGGAATGACAACTACTACCGCCCGGTGGCGAAGTTGGACAAAATCTTCGTCAAAGTGCTGCCGGCCACCAATCTCGTCGCCCAACTGCAAACCGGGGATATCCAGCTGAACTCCTTGCCGGTCGGCCTCATTCCGATTACCGAATACGAGAAAGTGAAGGCGCTGGACAACGTGAACGTCGATTCCAGCGGTCCGTCGGAGCCGGCGGAAATTTTCTTCAATACGAAGGCGCTGCCGAACGTGAAGGTCCGTCAAGCGATCGCTTACGCGCTGAACCGCCAGCTGATCGTCGACCAGCTGTTCAAAGGACAAGCGGAAGTCATCGACGGCAGCGTGCCGAGCGACAACCCGTACTATAACGGCAAGCTGACGCCTTATACCTACGATCCGGACAAAGCGAAAGCGCTGCTTGCGGAGTCCGGCTGGGATGCGAAGAAGCCGATCCGCTTCTTGATCCCGGTCGGCAACAAGGTGCGCGAGCAGGCGGCCGATATACTCGTGCAGAACTTAACGGACGTCGGCTTCAAGATCGACGTGCAGAAATACGATTTTGGCACGTTGATCGACAAAGTGGACAATCAGCAGTACGAGCTGACGATTTTCAACCGCGATTATTACATCGAGCCAAGCAACTACTTCTCGCTGTTCGAGAGCGGCAACGGGAACAACTTCATTCTATACAGCAATCCACGGGTCGACGAGCTGATCCGCCAAGGCGCGGCCGAGCCGGATTCGGCCAAGCGGCACATCATCTACGACGAGCTGCAGCAGATTCTGCACGACGAGCTGCCGACGATCAGCGTCTACTCCGAGAAACGGCTGCAGGCGGTGGCGAAGGACGTGCTTGTCGGCAAGCCGCTCAATTTGGGCATGTTCAATCAGGTGAACGAGTGGGATTTGGCGGAATAAATGTGAGGCAGCGCAAGGATGAGGGTGGCCGGTCGTATCGACGGGCCGCCTTTTTGCTGTTCCCCGTAACTGGCGGGGTTGTTATAATGGGGGTCGATAGAAGCGAGTCCATGAATGAATAGAAGTACAAATAAACAAAGGCTGCTCCGAGTCAGTCGGCTGCAGCCTTCGCATATCCATGTCCCGTTCTTAATGCTTACACAAATTCAAGCCTTTCAAGCTTAGCAGCTCGATGACATTCATCTGACCGGCGATGACGCCGAAGGTTCGTTTCCGGTCGAACATATCTTGAAGGGTATAGACCCACATTTTTTTCATCTCGTCAAAACCGAGGTAATGAACTGTCCCGTTCTTCTTTCTAAGATCCGTAATGGTCAATGCAATCGCGCTCCCTTATCATGATGTGCGTGCGGCTTGGCCGTTCTATTGCTTATAAGGTTCGGGGCGTGCGTGCGTTTGGGTGGGTAGCGCGACAAAAAAATAATTTCCTATTGTTGGAAAGTAATTCTCTCGTTAAAATGAAGGAGCAATGGCCATGCGCACCATCATCTTAAGTCTGAAGCCCGCGCCGTTCGAGCAGATGATCGCAGGCATCAAGAAGCATGAGTTCCGCCGTAAATTTATGGACGAACCGGTTCAGGCGTTCATCTACGTCAGTTCGCCGGTCAAAGCGATTCGCGCATATGCCGAATTCGGCATTCCGATCGCGGATACGCCGGAACGGCTTGGGCATATCGCCGAGCAGGAGGGCACCGGTACAGCCGGCGGCATCGCGGATTATTTGGACGGACTTGAACACGGTTATGCGCTGCCCGTCCGATTGATTCGCGAGATCGAGCCGATCTCGCTGGACGAGCTCCGAACCGCGTTTCAATTCACGCCTCCGCAATCGTATTGCCGTATATCTGCGTATCCCGGGTTAAGCGATACATTATTCGAACGACTGCGCAGGGCGCAATCGGAAGGATTATCGTCTATTTCTGACTAGGAGGTGTACCTATGACAGTAAAGCCAACCACCATTTACTTGGTCCGTCATGGCGAGACGGAATGGAATGTGACGAAGCGGTTTCAAGGCCATCTGGATTCGGAGCTGACGGCGCTTGGCCGCAATCAGGCGCTTTGGCTCGGAGAGTCGCTGGCCGGCACGCCCATCGACGCCGTCTACGCCAGCTCGAGCGCGCGAACGATGGCGACGGCTGCGCTTATCGCGCAGGGAAGCGGACGACACATGCACGTCGAGCCTTGCGATGAGTTCAAGGAAATCAATCTCGGCCTATGGGAAGGGATGGAGATCGAGGAGGCGAAAGGCCAAGATCCCGTTCAGTTTCAGCGATTCTGGGAGGAGCCGGACGCCTTCCGCGTGGAGGGAAGCGAGACGTTCCGGGAAGTGGCGGAGCGGGCGAGCGCCAAGTTAAGCGAGCTGCTCACGCGCCATGCCGGCCAGTCCGTGTTGATTGTCACCCATACGGTCGTCGTGAAGGTGCTGATGGCATTTTTCGAAGGACGCGAGATGAACGACATTTGGCAGCCGCCATACATACACCCGACTTGTCTGAGTCACATCGAGATTGTCGAAGATTATCCGAATATCATTTTACACGGGGATACGAGCCATTTTCGGGAGGAGTCGGAAGAAGCGAGTTAACGCAGGCGATATGCCGCGGCAATGAAGATCCAGCTTTCTTGCGGAGCTGGATTTTTTTGCGCGGGCGTGCATCGTCGAATTATGCAGGTGACGGAGATGGTTATGGAACAATTCGGCCTGCCTCAGCACTGGAACCCGAATGGCGACAATGGACCGGAACGTTATATCGAAGCGCAAATTTGGAATGAATGCGTCATCCGCGAATTTTGGCAGTCGCCCTCCTAAATCCCATTCATGGAACGTGTCTTGACTTCATAAACTCTACTAAACTAGCTGCAATACCAGTTTGGTGGAGGAGGGAACGACATGTTCGATGAGTATTTATTTACGGTGGACGAAGCAGCGTTAATTCTCAAGCAGGATGTGGGGACGGTCTATCGATGGCTTGCGGTAGGCAAGCTGCGCGGCAATCGGCGGGGCAAGCGGGGTAGCTGGGAGATTCCGGCCACCGAGCTGCAGTATTGGGTGAGCGAGAAGCTGACGGAAGCGGAGAAAACAATATTGGATATCGCGCGCGAGATTTGGTCCATGCAGCGGAATGCAGGGTTAGCCGAGCGCAAATCGTACGAAGAGGCGCTGGACGAGCTGCTGCTCGCCCTGTCGCGCCGGTTCGACGCGGCTAGGGTGACGAAAGAAGCGAGCAAGCCTCCAGCGCGCGCTGCGGGGATCGATGGAGCCGAAGTGAATGATGCGCCCGAAGCGGAAGCGACTGAGGCGGAGCCGACGCTTGAGAGCTTGAGGCAGCTGGCGGCGCTGCGAAGACGCGGGAAGATTAGCGATGAGGAGCTCCGCGATATTCTGGTAGAGCGCGATTGGGTGGAAGTCTATGAACGGCTGACGGACGAAATGATTCTGGTTTACGAGAGCGGAGCGATTCATTCCATCTGACGGTACGGCTGTGGTACACTAGTAGGCAGATAGATTCGCTTGTATCCTATCATCCTAGACTACCGGAATGGGGCCTTATCGTTGAAAGCATTCAAGAAAGTATATATAGAAATTACGAGCGTCTGCAATCTGGCCTGCACGTTCTGTCCTCCGACGGAACGCGCCAAGGGGTTCATCAAGCCGGAAGACTTCGCTAAGCGGTTGGATGACATCAAGCCGTTCACCAACTATGTCTACCTGCATGTCAAAGGCGAACCGCTGCTGCATCCGAAGATCGACCTGCTGCTCGACATCGCGCACGAGAAAGGTTTCAAGGTCAACATCACGACGAATGGAACGTTGATCGCGAAGAACCGGCACAAGCTGCTTGGGAAGCCGGCAATTCGACAAATGAATTTCTCGCTGCACAGCTTCGACGGCCATCTTGGCTCGACCGATCGCGAAGGATATTTGCGGGACATTCTATCGTTCGTACGCGAGGAGGAGGCCGGCCGGATCATCTTCTCGTTCCGGCTGTGGAACCTGACCGAGGACAATATCACGAACGCGCAGCGTCAGCGCAACCGTCAGACGCTCGCGATTCTAGAGGAGACGTTCGGGCTGGATTACCGAATTGAAGAGAAGGTCGTGCCGGGCAGCGGGGTGCGGATAGCCGAACGTGTCTATCTGAACCAGGATCATGAATTCCAATGGCCAAGTCTGAGCGCGCCTGAGGATGACGGCAAGGGGTTCTGCTATGCGCTGCGCAGCCAAGCGGCGATTCTCTCTAATGGCACGGTCGTGCCATGCTGTCTCGACGGCGAAGGCGTGATCGACTTGGGCAACGTGAACGAGACGTCCTTCGCGGACATCGTGAACGGCGAGCGGGCGAACAAGCTGGTAGACGGGTTCTCGCGGCGCGAAGCCGTCGAGGAGCTGTGCCGCCGATGCGGGTATAGACAGCGGTTCGGCGCGTGAAGCGCCGTTGTTATTTGAATGAAGCGCAAGGCATTCCGTCGACGGGGCGGAATGCTTTTTTTTTGTTCTCGATTCGAATGCGATCGTTCGAATCCAGCCGCCGCAACCACAGGTTGCAGGCGGCTTTTTTGCGTGGTGTTCGTCGAAATCTCGCGGCAGCCGAATAAAAAAATGCAATAAATGAATAAGAGAAACTATTCCAACCTTATTGTAAGCGCTTTATAGTTGATACGTAACGTATCAATGCTAATTGATTTGCATTTATGTTAAGGATGCAGCGTTCAGCTAGGCTAATTGGTTTGCATTCGCGATAGCGAAAGCAGCATTTAGCTAGGCTAATTGGTTTGCATTCGCGTTAGCGAAAGCAGCATTTAGCAAAACTTACACCGTCGAGGAGGAACAGGAATTGAAGCAGGGTTGGAAAAGAAAGTTCGCCAGATCGGCCGCGGTATGCGGCACGCTGGCCGCGTTGTGCGGCACGCTCGTGCCGCCAGCATTCGCGGACGTAACAGTCGCCGGCGGAGGAACATCCTCGCCCGCGCAGGCCGCATCCGAGGATTTGCTGCTGCACTATACGTTCGACGGCGAAGGGGATGTCGCATGGAAGGATGTCTCCGGACACGGCTATGACGGCACGCTGCATGGCGGCGCGGCCAAGAGCGCATCCGGCAAGACGGGCGGCGCGCTCGATTTGAACGGCACGGACGGCTATCTGCAGCTGCCGGACGGACTGCTGGCCGATCAACATAACGTGACGGTCGCGGCTTGGGTGAATGCGGATACGCTCGGCGCTTGGAGCCGCGTGTTCGATTTTGGCACGAGCGATACGAATTACATGTTCCTGTCGCTGCGGGACCACGAAGGGAATTCGCGGTTCGGCGTCAGACCGGAAGGCAGCGGCGAGTCGACGTTGATCGGACCGGCGTACCCGAATTCGAAATCGTGGCAGCATGTCGCGGCCGTCATCGATGGCAACACCTATACGCTCTTCATTAACGGCATCCAGGTGGCCAGCGTTAGCAACGTGCAGGTTGATCCTTCGGAGCTCGGCTCGACGAACCGGAACTACCTCGGCAAGTCCCAATTCAGCGCAGATCCTTATTTCGACGGGCGAATTGACGACTTCCGCATCTATAGCCGCGCGCTGTCCGGGTCGGAGCTTGCCGGCATCGCGACGAGCGGAATGAGCGATACAGAGATGCTCGCCTATGACAAGAACTGGCTCAATCTAGGCGATACGTCCGAGCAGACCAAAGATTTGACGCTCCCGCAGACGGGCATCGCGGGCTCGTCCATAACGTGGGCGTCCACCAACCCGGAGATCGTCAGCACGCAGGGCAAAGTGACGCGTCCGCAGCCCGGACAGGGGGATAAAACCGTCACGTTGACGGCAACGCTGACCAAAGGCGCCGCGCAGGATACGAAGACGTTCACGGTCGTTGTCACGGAAGCGGGCTCAGCGGCGTATTCGCTCGAGATTGACGGCAAGAACGCCGCGCACGCGGTTAGTCCGACGTTGTACGGCATCTTCTATGAAGATATCAATTACGCCGCGGACGGCGGGTTGTACGGCGATCTTATCCAGAATCGCTCCTTCGAATTCGGCTCGCCGCTCTATGCTTGGACGAAGATGTCGCTAGGCGGCGGTGACGGCCAAGTGACGACGGCGACGGAAGCGCCGCTGAATGCGAACAATCCCCGTTATGCCCGAATCGCGGTCACGGAGCCCGGCACGGGCGTCGGGTTGTCGAATGGCGGCTACAGCGGCGGCATCGCGGTGAAGGCGGGTGAGAAGTACGACTTCACGGTCTATGCGAGAAGCGCGGATGAAGTCAAGAAACCGCTCGTTGCCACGCTGCGCGGCGCGGATAACGCGGTTCTCGGCAGCTGTGAAGCTGGCGGCATCGGATCTGACTGGAGGAAGATCGGCTGTGCGATCACGGCAACCGCGGCTTCGGCGAACGCTAGCTTCGACGTGATGGCGGCTGAGAAGGCGACGATCGACGTGGATATGATCTCGCTGTTCCCGGAGACGACGTGGCATAACCGGGCCAACGGGCTCCGCTACGATCTGTCGGAGATGCTGGACGACCTAACTCCAGGCTTCCTGCGCTTCCCGGGCGGCTGCATCGTCGAAGGCGGCTCGCTAGAGAACCGGTACCGGTGGAAGAACACGATCGGCGATGTGGCGCAGCGTTCAGTACAGCCGAACCAATGGGCGGCCAACTATTATCAGTCCTTCGGCCTTGGCTTTCATGAATATTTCCAGTTGGCCGAGGATATCGGCGCGGAGCCGCTGCCGATCATCTTCATCGGGCAAGTCTCCTGCCATTCGAATCCGCCGAAAGTACCGATGGATCAACTGGGCCCATACATTCAGGACGCGCTTGATCTGATCGAATATGCCAACGGCGACGTGACGACGGAGTGGGGCGCCAAGCGCGCGGCGAACGGCCATCCCGAGCCGTTCAACATGAAATATCTCGGCGTCGGCAACGAGCTGTGGGGGCAGGATTATCTCGACCGTTACGAAGCGTTCTACGACGCGATCAAAGCGAAATATCCCGACATGCAGCTGGTTCTGAGCGCAGGCTATTCGCCTAGCGACGAGAATTTCAGGAAAGCCTACGAATGGCTGGCGAATAAGGGCAATAAAGCCGATCTGGTCGACGAGCACATGTACCAGTCGCCGGATTGGTTCTATAACAATGTCTCGCGCTACGACAACTACAGCCGCACCGGTCCGAAGGTATTCGTAGGCGAATACGCGGCACATGGCGTTGGCAAGAAGAACAATATGGAGAGCGCGCTTGCGGAAGCGGCCTTCATGACGGGCTTGGAGCGGAATTCCGACGTTGTCGGCATGGCGTCGTTCGCGCCGCTGTTCGCCCGTCAGAGCAATACGCAATGGACGACGGACCTTATTTGGTTCAATAATGCGGAAGCGTATGCGACACCGAATTACTATGTCCAACAGCTGTTCAGCAATCACGTCGGCCAGGAAGTGATGCCGGCGAAGCTGACGAGGAAGAAGGCTTCCGCGAACGATATCGCGGGCTCGATCGTGCTCGGCTCGTGGAATACAGCCGTCGAGTATGACGATGTGAAAGTGACGAAGGCGGACGGTACGGCATTGTACGAAGAAGCGTTCGGCGAAGCGAGCGCGTTGGATCAATGGACGCCGCTTCAAGGCAATTGGTCCGTGAGCGGAGGGGCGGTGAAGCAATCCTCCCAGACGACGACGGACGCGAGATTGGCGCTTACGGCGGGATCGGACTGGACGAATTACACCGTCACGATGAAAGCGCGCAAGACGGGCGGCTCCGAAGGGTTCCTCGTCGGGTTCGGCGCCAAGGATACGAATAACTACTACTGGTGGAACCTCGGAGGCTGGAATAACACGCAGACCGTCGTTGAGAAGGCGACGAATGGGCAGAAGGCGATCGTCGGCAACACGTCCGCGGGCGGCGTCGAGACGAACCGCTGGTACGAAGTCCGCATCGAGGTGCAGGGCAGCGGCATCCGCTGCTACCTGGACGGCAAGCTGGTGAATGAAGTACAGCCGGCGCAAGGACCGCTCTACAACGTGACGACGAAGGACGCGGCGACGGGCGATCTGATCGTGAAGACGGTCAATGCCTCGGGCAACGCGCAGTCCGCGAACGTTACGGTCGATGCGGATTATATCCATTCGAAGGCGACCGTTATCGAACTGAAGGCGGATGCGTTAACGGCCGAGAACTCCTTCAGTCAGCCGGATGCGGTGCATCCGCAGTCGCGGGTGGCGGATGGCTTCGGTAAGTCGTTCACTTACGAATTCCCGGCATATTCGGTCACGGTGCTGCGTCTGAAAACAACATCTTCGTCGCTCATCGAATCGGTTGAACCGATCGAGCTGACGACAACGAAAGGCAAACTTCCGCAGCTGCCTGCAACCGTTGGCGTGACCGTGAACGGCGCTGCCGGAGCGGCGAACGTCGCGTGGAACCCGGTTGACGCGGAGCAGGTCGCCAAGACCGGCATGTTCCGGGTACGCGGGACAGTTGAAGGCACCTATATGCAGGCTGTAGCATGGATTCGGGTTACCGATGCGCCGGCTGCACATGACGGAGCGAGCTTGACCGGACCCGCCTCCGCCAAGGAAGGGGAAATCGTAGAGGTGGTCTACAATCTCGCGGGATTGAAGGATGCGGTGTACGCGAGCGATGTGACGATCGGCTACAATCCCGATCAATTGGAATTCCGCTCCGCGGAGTCCATGACGGAAGACGCGAAGGTAGTTGGCCAGACCGAACCCGGCGCATCGGGGCAAATCCGACTGCTGCTGGCCTCGGTCGCTCCGGACGGCATCGACGCGAGCGGGAAGCGTGCGCTGATCAAACTGAAGTTCGCCGTTCGCGATCTAACCGAGGCCTCGGTCGCTGCGATATCGCTTCTCGATGCCGCCACGGCGGATTCGGAAGGCGCGGAGACCCGTCAAGCGCTGGCGGAGCCGCTGCGAATCCAACTCGATAGCGCAGGCGAACCGGTGGATAAGACGGAACTGAACAACTTGATCGCTAACAGTCAGTCGCAGCATGACGCGGCAGTCGAAGGTACCAAGCCTGGCGAATACCGCGTCGGCGCGAAGGCAGCCCTTCAGCAGGCAATAGCGGCTGCGCGAACGGTTGCGGCGAACGGTTCGGCCACAGCGCAGCAGGTGAAGGAAGCGACGGAACGTCTGCGCGCGGCGCTTCAAACGTTCAAGAACGCGGTTGTCCCGGTTCAACAAGGCGACATCAACGAGGATGGCAAATACAGCATCGGCGATCTGTCGATCGCGGCGGCTCATTACGGCCAATCCTCGGACGATCCGAATTGGAACGCGATCAAGAAGTCCGATGTGACGGGCGACGGCAAGATCGACATTGAAGATTTGGCGCGCATCGCCAGATGGATTCTCGGTTAATCCGTCAGATAGACAAAGGCGAAGGAAGGCTTAAGTACCTAGGTGCTTAAGCCTTTTTTCATACCTGTTGCGGTCTGATAAAAATGTAAATTGGAGGTATTTTCGATCAGGAATTATATGTTAGTATAAAAGATGTTAAAAACCACTGTGAAAGGGGGTGAGATAATGATTATAAGATTTCTTCGCGAAAACGTTTTTGCTGCGGGGTTGTTGCTGCTGCTCCGGCTGTATGTCGGCTGGAAGTGGTTGGACGGCGGATTCCACAAACTGAAAGACGGCTTCGACGCCTCTGGCTTTCTTAAAGGCGCCGTCGCCAATCCGGTCGTCGAACGGGGAACGAATGAACTGATTTACCCGACGTACACCGGCTTCATCAAGCATTTTGCGCTGCCGAACGCCGGCCTGTTCAATTGGTTAATCCCGTTTGGGGAGACGTTGGTCGGACTGGGGCTTATTCTTGGCGGTCTGACTGCGGTAGCTGCATTCTTCGGCGTATTCATGAACTTCATGTTCGCTTTCGCCGGCTCGGTTAGTTCGAACCCGTGGATGATTCTACTTGGGGCGATCATCGCCATCTCCGGCTCGAATGCCGGAAGATTAGGCCTGGACTACTATTTGCTCCCGGCGCTACGCAAGCTTAGAGGCAAGAGGGAAGCGCAGCAAGAACTCGCCGCTTGAGGCCGTTAGCATGGGTTCAAACAAAGACAAAATCACCCGGATTGCAATCGCTCCGGGTGATTTATGTTTTGCAGCTTAACTGCGATTAAGCGATGGGCGTACCATTAGGCACATGCTCATCGGGGCGCAGTAACACGACGTCCCCTTCAACGGGCACTCCGCCTAGAACGAGCACCTCCGATACGAACCCGGCGATTCGCCTGGGCGGGAAGTTGACGACGGCGGCTACCTGTCGACCGACGAGCTCTTCCGGCGCGTACCGCTTTGTGATCTGCGCGGATGAGCGTTTGACGCCAAGGTCGCCGAAATCTATCGTCAGCTTGATGGCGGGCTTGCGCGCTTCCGGGAAAGGCATCGCCTCAACAATCGTCCCGATACGAATATCCAGCTTCAAGAAATCCTCGATTTCCGCCATGATGCGTTCCTCGCCTTCTTTCCCTCATTCAGGTAGGTTTCGTATATCGGCTTTGTTCATTGTAAACCGTTGCGCGATCCCTTTCCAGCCGAGATTCGAAAGGAAGCTCGCGTTTTCGCCCTGGCATGATTGGAATCTGCCGGAAATGTAAAGAATGAATGAGAACAAGCGTGATTGCGGACAGGTACAGCGCCCGGAGGAGATGTCTGAGGCATGGCGGAACTAATGGCTTATATTTTTTGCGACAACGCGCGCGAGCAAGCGGATTATTACGCGCGCATATTGAATGGCGAGATCGTCACGCTCCAAACCTATGGAGAACTCGCGGGCAGCGAGCATCACGACCCGGAACGGGTGGAACACATCGAATTGCACGCCGCGGGCGTCGTTTTATATATGGCCGATATGCAAGGCGCCGTGCGGGGGAATGCTTTGGAATTGGTATTGGAATTCGCTTCGATCGAAGAGGCAGGCCGGATATTCGAGTCGCTCGCGGAAGGCAGTTCGATACTGGTGCCGTTCACGCCCATGTATTGGGGAAGAATGCACGGCCGGCTCATCGATCGTTACGGCGTCGGCTGGCAGATTACGTCCAAGGTGCTGGAAGCCGGGCGGCAGGCGGACGGCTCATTACGTTTGCCGGAGGCGTAATCGATGGAAAGCATGTTATTCGCCAGCATCAAGCCGATGCTCGCCACGGTGGGCGACGAGCCCTTCGACGACGAGGATTTCCTATTCGAACCCAAGTGGGACGGCGCGCGAATGCTGCTGCACAAACAAGGTGAACGAATAGAAGCTTACACGAGGAGCGGGCGGCGCGTAACCGACAAGTTCCCCGAATTGAAAGAAGCGGCATTGGCGATTATAGCGGAACAAGCCGTGCTTGATTGCGAGGGTGTCTGCATGAACGGAGGCAGGGCGGTGTTCGATGATTTCGCATACCGCCTGCGGCTCGGCGATTCGAGGCGGATCGCCGCAGCCGCCCGGAGTCATCCTGCATCTTGGATCGCCTTCGACGTGCTTGCGACCACGAGGGAGCATCTTCGCGAACCGCTGCATGACCGCAAACGAATAGTAAACGAATGCATCGAACCGTCGGAGAGGCTCTCGCCGTGCGCTTTCTTGATGGGACGAGGGAAGGCGCTCTACGATTGGACGAAGGAACATCGGTTAGAGGGCATTGTGGCCAAGCGGCGGTATTCTGGCTACCAGGCGGGCGTTGTCTCCGCGGATTGGATCAAAGTCAAGCATCCGGTTGAAATCGATGCTATTATTCTTGGGTACCGAATGCTGCCGGTATTCGCGTTCGTGATCGGACTGCATTTTCGCACCGTGCGATTCAAGCCGGTCGGTCTCGTGGAAGCGGGCATTAGCGCGGAGCAAAGGGCGGCGTTCCTTGGCATCGTCGCAGGCGGGCTTCACGCGAAGCAAGAAGGGACAACGCAGTGGCTGAAGCCCGCGCTCTGCTGCCGGATCGAGTACCGGGATCGCAGCGATTGGCATGAGCTGAGCGGCACGACGTTCAAAGGCTTTCTTCCGGACAAACGGGTGGACGATTGCATGTGGACTTATTAGCCGCGTCAACAAAGGCGAGCGTGAAGCATGTAGTGATGGAGGAACAGGAAGAGCGGTCCCGGATGGGGGCGTTCTTTTTTTTTTTTTTGAAGGAGAAGCGTGCCGCTCCAAGCCCATAGGGGCACGAATCCGGAATCCGAAGCCAAGTTTTACATATATTTCGTGTTGTGCATTCGACAACAATCGACTATGGTTAATTAAAACACCATGGGAGGTTACCTGACGTGAAAATTAAGGGACTGCGGATGAATTGGACGGTAAAACGGAAATTGGTCCTGGCGCTCACGGGTCTCTTGATCATTCCCGCGCTTCTGATCGGCATCATGTCTTATCTGCAGGCCGAGAATGAGCTGGAAGCGAGGATCAAGGATAGCGCTCGGGATAGCGTTGGCATATTGAATCGGGCGATTACCGATGCGTTGGCGCCGAAGGTGCATGATGCGGGATATTTCGGCGCGATCGTGAACAAAAGGTTGGCTGGCGACGAAGCGACGGTGCTGCAGAAGCTTACGCAGTATGTTGACCTGCACCCCGAAGCGACGAACGCCTTTGTCGGGACGGAAGGCGGCGCGATGATCTTGGCGCCGGCGCAGGAGCTGCCCGCCGATTACGATCCCCGTACCCGGCCGTGGTATGAGGATGCCCTGAAGGCCGACGGGAAGACCGTCATCACCGATCCGTACTACGACGCTTCGACCGGCGATGCGACCGTAACGGTCGCAAAGGCGCTTGATGACGGCTCGGGCGTCTTCGGGATCGATATTAAACTGGAGAAGCTGAAGGAATTGACGCTGCTCATCAGCGTCGGCGACAACGGCTACGCGTTCATGTTGGACAAGTCGGGCCATTATATCGTCCATCCGTCGGAGAAACCCGGCGACGAGGCGAAGGACGCATTCGCGGCGAAATTCTACGATGAAGCGTCCGGCGTTCTCGAAGCCGGGCAAGGCAGCGACACCCAATTGATCTCGTACGAGACGAACGAGCTGACAGGCTGGAAAATCGCGGGTTCGATGCTGCGTTCGGAGGTGAGCGCGGCGACGCGCCCGATCTTGATCGTTATGGGTGCCGTCATCGCAGGCGCGCTGCTTGTGGGCAGCTGCGTCATTATTCTGCTCGTCAGGTCGATTACAAGACCGTTGAAGCGAATGAACGAACTTGCGGGAGCCATTGCAAGCGGCGATCTTACCGCCCGGCTGGAAGGATTGAAGCGCGACGAGTTCGGGGAGCTGGGAAACTCGCTGAACGAGATGTCCGAGAGGCTGCGGATGCTGATCCAAGGCGTTAATCTGAACGCCATGCAGCTGGCGGCATCGGCCGAGCAGTTGAGCGCGGGGGCTGATCAGACGAGCCGGGCGACGGAGGTCATCGTGGAAGTGATCCAGGAAGTCGCGTCGGGTACGGAGCGACAGGTCCACATGATGGATCGGAGCACGGCTTCCCTGCGCGAGTCCGCTTCATCCGCGGCCGAAGTCGCGCGTCAAGCGCAATCCGCGTCGAGCGCCGCCGAGCAATCGTCGGAAATTTCCCGTGAGGGCGGCGCGGCGGTCGAGCGGGCGATGCGGGAAATGGAGATGCTTCATGCGACGTTCGACGCTTTATCCGTGAGCGTGAGCGGGCTTGGAGAGCGTTCGACGGAGATTGGCCGCATCACGCAGCTTATCGCCGCCATCGCCTCCCAGACGCAGCTTCTTGCCTTGAATGCTTCCATCGAATCGGCCCGCGTGGGCGAGCACGGTCGCGGCTTCGCGGTCATCGCCGGCGAAGTCCGCAATCTGGCGGAACAATCCGCGCAAGCGAGCAAGCAGGTCGACGGGCTTATTAGCGTTATCCAGACGGAGACGAATCGGACGGTCGACGTCATGCGGCAAGCCGCGAGCGAGGTGGCCCAAGGGATGATGCACGTCCATACGGCAAGCGAGAAATTCTCGCATATCCAAGCTTCTACGACGGAGGCGGCCGGACAGATCCGCGCGGCGGCGGCCGCAGTCGACGCGATAACGGGTTATCTGGCGCAGGTTAAGCAGTCCGTTGACGCCTCGTCGCTCGTCGCGAGGGAGACCTCGGGCGGCACGCATAGCGTGTCGGCCTCGACGGAAGAGCAGTTGGCGCAGATGGAGGAAATGACATCTTCCGCGGCAGCGCTTAGCCAGATGGCCGAAGAGCTGCAGGAGCTAATCGGCAAATTCAAGGTTTAGTGTCCGCCCGTTGGGGGGAGACGGAAGTTAGAGCAATATTGTGTTCATAGAATTGCCGAAACAGCCTTTGCTTGGGTACAAACCGAGCGAAGGCTGTTTGTCATGCTTACAGTACCAATGTCGATTGGAAAAGAGAAAAATAGAGAATCCCTCTTACTGTTTATATATAACGTCAAGTGTAAAGTTAATGTCACTTAAAGGGTTATTTTTGATTGAAAACTCCAAAAATATGAGTGAATACTTCTTGATTTTCAATTCGCGTTTGTGAAATATTGATATCTTCGATGAAATTTTAATTATTTGTGTTAGATATATTGACATCAAATTCCGTCCCTGTCTATAATGTGAATCACGAACGGTTGGTGCAATTATCCAGGTTAACGTTCGGATAAATAGAGAACAATTGCCGAGGAGTGGGAGAATGAGTCAAAAGATTTGGAAACCTGTATCGCTGCTACTAGTTGCGCTCTGTATCGTTATCGCGGGCTGCAGCAACAACGCCAAAGAGACGACAACAACCACGCAGACGAATGCGGGATCGGAAAGCGCGGCAAGCAATGGGGGCGGCGGGACAGAGGCTGGCGGAGAAATCAAAGTGGGCATTCTACACTCGTTGAGCGGGACGATGGCGATCAGTGAAGTGTCGGTGAAAGACGCGGAGATGATGGCGATCGAGGAGATTAACGCCAAAGGGGGCGTGTTAGGAAAGAAGCTGGTGCCGGTCCTGGAAGACGGCGCATCGGATTGGCCGACGTTCGCGGAGAAGGCGCGCAAGCTGATTTCCGAGGACAAGGTTGCGACCGTATTCGGCGGATGGACGTCAGCCAGCCGTAAGGCGATGCTGCCGGTGTTCGAGGAGCTGGGCGGGTTGCTGTGGTATCCGGTGCAGTATGAAGGACTTGAATCTTCTCCGAACATTTTCTATACCGGGGCGACGACGAATCAGCAGATCGTGCCGGCCGTCACGTGGCTGCTCGAGAACCGCGGCAAGAAATTCTATCTGCTTGGCTCGGATTACGTATTCCCGCGCACCGCGAACAAGATTATCAAGGAGCAGCTGAAAGCGGAAGGCGGGGAGCTGGTTGGCGAGGAGTACACGCCGCTCGGCCATACGGATTACAGCACGATCATCAGCAAAATCAAAGAAGCGAAGCCGGAGGTCGTCTTCAATACGCTTAACGGCGACAGCAACGTGGCGTTCTTCAAACAGTTGAAGGATGCCGGCATTACTGCGCAGGATCTCACGACGCTGTCGGTGTCTGTCGCGGAAGAAGAAATTCGCGGCATCGGCGCCGACGTGCTCGCAGGCCATCTCGCCGCATGGAACTATTACCAGACAACAGACACGCCGGCGAACAAGACATTCGTCGAGAATTACAAAAAGAAGTACGGCGAGGACCGCGTTACCGCGGACCCGATCGAGGCTGGCTATGACGCGGTCTATCTGTGGGCGGCCGCGGTCGAGAAAGCTGGCTCCACCGACGTCGCGAAGGTGAAGGAAGCAGCCAAGGAGCTGGAATGGGACGCGCCGGAAGGCAAGGTGAAGATTGATGGCGAGACGCAGCATCTCTATAAGACCGTACGGATCGGGGAAGTGCAGACGGATGGCCAATTCAAGGAAGTGTGGAATTCCGGCGAACCAGTGAAGCCGGACCCTTACTTGAAGGGCTACGACTGGGCTGCGAGCTTGAGCACGGGCAACTGACCTAGCCCGGTTTCCCGCCGTCTGGCCGGATGGAGATAACGCAATATATTAGCTGAAGGGAAGGAAGTATCGCAAGGCGCCCTCGCCACGGGATGCTTCCTTTTCCGTTTGCGGCGAACCTAATCGATGGCAAGAGGTGAACGCGAGAGATGGAAGTGACTGTACTTCAATTATTCAACGGCATCAGCGTAAGCTCGATACTGCTGCTGATCGCCCTCGGGCTAGCGATTACGTTCGGGCTGATGAAGGTGATCAATATGGCGCACGGCGAGCTGATCATGATCGGCGCGTATTCTGCGTATGTGATGCAGAATCTGTTCCAATCCTACATGCCTAAGGCTGCGTTCGGCTGGTACTTCGCGATAGCGATCCCGTTCAGCTTCGCGGTGTCGTTCCTTGTCGGCCTGCTGCTCGAATCGACGCTCATCCGCTTTCTGTACGGACGTCCGCTCGACAGTTTGCTGGCTACCTGGGGCGTGGGCCTTGTGCTGCAACAGCTTGCCCGCACCATTTTCGGCGCACCGAACGTCGGCGTCACGAGTCCAACTTGGCTGGATGGGGGAGTGACGATTCTAGGCGATGTCGTGCTCCCATACAAGCGGTTGTTCATTATCGGGCTGGTAGCCGTCGTTCTGCTGGCGATGTACGTGTATATTAACCGCAGTCACGCGGGCCGGCGCATGCGCGCCGTCATGCAGAATCGGGATATGGCGGCATGTCTGGGCATCTCCACTCGGCGCGTCGACGCAGTCACATTCGCGATCGGCTCCGGCATCGCGGGGATAGCCGGCTGCGCCTTGACGCTTCTGGGACCGATCGGACCGTCCATCGGTACGTACTACATCGTGGACGCGTTCATGGTCGTC
This sequence comes from Paenibacillus aurantiacus, assembly GCF_042431225.1. Lineage (NCBI taxonomy): Bacteria > Bacillati > Bacillota > Bacilli > Caryophanales > Paenibacillaceae > Paenibacillus > Paenibacillus aurantiacus. Next base: position 118,943 of record NZ_JBHMDO010000012.1, read on the forward strand.
GTGCTTGGCGGCGTCGGCAAGCTGGTCGGCACCGTGTTCGGCGCGCTCGGCATCGGATTATCGAACACGCTGTTCGAATACTGGACGACGGCTTCGCTTGGCAAAGTTCTTGTCTTCCTCTGCATCGTCGCGTTCCTGCAGTGGCGGCCGTCCGGGCTGTTCGCCATGCGGACGCGGTCGTTGGAATAACGCTAACTAAAGGGGGGGCATTGGGATGCTGCACAAACGATTCAGGGGTAATCAGCGTCTGTGGCTGCTGGCGGCATATGCGGCGGTAGCCGTCTTGTTATTTTGCGCGCCGCTGTATTTGAGCGATTTTCGGCTTAATCTGCTTGCCAAATTTCTTGCGTATGCGATCGTCGCATTGGGACTTGATTTGATCTGGGGCTATACGGGCATTCTCAGCTTGGGTCATGGCGTGTTCTTCGGTCTCGGCGGTTATGCGATGGCGATGCACTTGAAGCTCGAGTCGAGTGGAGAGCGTCTGCCGGATTTCATGGAGTGGAGCGGCTTGACGGCGCTGCCCTGGTTCTGGAAGCCGTTCGCAAGCTTTCCGTTCGCGGTGGCGGCGGGTATTCTGTTACCCTCGCTCTTGGCGCTCGCGCTCGGTTATTTTACATTCCGCAACCGGATCAAAGGCGTCTATTTTACGATATTGACTCAGGCGCTCGTCATTATTGCCACGACGCTGTTCATCGGCCAACAGGCGTATACGGGCGGGACGAATGGGCTGACCGGGTATACGAAGCTGTTCGGCTACCCGATCGCGTCGGAGACGATGAAGACGGTACTCTATCTGGTGACCGTCGCCGTCCTGATTGTCGCGTTCGTGCTGTGCCGGTGGCTTGTCGGCAGCCGGTTCGGCAAAGTGCTGCGGGCCATTAATGACGGCGAGAACCGGGTGAGGTTCATCGGCTTTGATCCGGCGGTATACCAGATGGTCGTCTTCGGCGTATCGGCGGGACTTGCTGGACTTGCGGGTATGCTGTTCGTGCTTCATGTGGGCATCATCTCTCCGTCGATGATGGGAATCGTCACTTCGATCGAAATGGTGCTGTGGGTGGCGATCGGCGGGCGGGGGACGCTGGTCGGCGCTGTCCTCGGCGCGGTATTGCTCAATTCCGCGAAGAGCGCGTTCAGCGAGTCTTATCCGGATGCGTGGCTGTTTCTAATGGGGGCGTTGTTCGTCGTCGTCGTCGTGTTCCTGCCGAAGGGAGCGGCTGGATTGTTCGGGCAGTTAAAACGACTTAGAAGGAGGCAGGTCAGCGATGAAGGAACAGATTCCGTCCGTTATCCTGCAGTGTGAAGCGCTCACGGTCGAATTCGACGGGTTCAAGGCGGTGCAAGGGATGAGCCTTGCGCTGCATCGGGGAGAGCTGAGATTCCTAATCGGGCCCAACGGCGCGGGCAAGACGACGATGCTGGATATGATCTGCGGCAAGACGAAGCCGACCGCAGGCAGAATCGTATTCGGCGGCACCGATATTACGCGGAAGAAGGAACACCATATCGCCGAACTCGGTATCGGGCGCAAATTCCAGACGCCGTCGATCTTCCGGACGATGACCGCGCGCGAACATATGGAGCTTGCCATGAAGCAGCGCAGAGGCGTCTTCGCCGCGATGCGGGCGAAGCTGACGAGCGAGGAGCGGGAGCGGATCGAGGCGCAGCTGGCCATGATCGGGCTCGAGCGCAAGGGCGAGTGGGTGGCGGGGGGCCTATCGCACGGAGAGAAGCAGTGGCTGGAGATCGGCATGATGCTCATGCAGGAGCCGCAGGTGCTGCTGCTGGATGAGCCGGTCGCGGGGATGACCGACGCCGAGACCGAGAAGACGGGCGAGCTGCTGCGTGAGATTACCCGGACGCAATCCGTCATCGTCGTTGAGCACGACATGGAATTCGTGCGCAATTTCGCCAGCAAAGTAACGGTCATGCATGAGGGCATGCTGCTGAAGGAAGGCACGATGGATGAAGTGCAGCGGGATGAACGCGTCGCCGAAGTATACTTGGGGAAGAGGAGGGGGAGCGATGCTGGACGTACAAGCGCTTGAGTCCGGCTACGGGGAGAGCGTCATTTTGCGAAATGTTACATTGTCGGTTCGCCCCGGCCAATGCGTCTGCCTGCTCGGGCGCAATGGGGTTGGCAAGACGACCCTCATGAAGAGCATTATGGGGGTGCTCAAAGCCAATCGCGGCGCTGTTGCCTACCAAGGCGTCGATTTGACGCGGCGGCCGCCGGGCGAGCGGGCCAAGCGCGGCATCGGCTATGTGCCGCAAGGGCGCGAGATTTTCCCGCAGCTGACGGTGTACGAGAACGTCCTGCTCGGACTGGAATCCGGACGCGGCAAGCGAGGCGTCGTGCCGGACGCGGCCGTCGCCAAATTCCCGGTGCTGGAGACGATGTACGGCAGGCGCGGCGGAGATCTCAGCGGCGGTCAGCAGCAGCAGCTCGCCTTCGCGCGCGCGCTCGCATCGGAGCCGGACCTGCTGCTGCTCGACGAGCCGTGCGAAGGCATTCAGCCTTCCATCGTCGAGGAGATCCGGGATGTAATCCGCGCGATCAAAGCGGAAGGCGCGACGGCCATTTTGCTCGCGGAGCAAAGTTTGGAATTCGTGAAGAGCGTCGGCGACTATTTTTATATTCTGGAGAAAGGGCAGGTCGCTTGGGAGGGCGGATTGGACGCGTTGAACGACGAGGTTATCCGTCAGTATTTGACCGTATGAGAGTCTTCAGGCTTCGTCCTGAAAGTGGGAATACTAGCTGAAATCCAATAAGAACAGGGGAAACTCCTGCGGAATCGCAGGGGTTTTTGGCATGCGACAGCTGCTTGAATATCGTTCGCGCAATAGATGTGAGTCTTCGTACAAGCATGTCGCTCTCCCGTAGCGGTACCGAAGGTCGCTGTTTGTCTTACTGTTCGCTGTTCGAATGAAAACATCTGTGTTGAGCGCGATCTGGAAGAATGCAATCGTTTGCGCTTTGAAGTCCAATAAAATCGTTGCAATTTCGTCTTCATTACAAAAAAACTAAAAAATATTGCCAATTCGACAAAAAAAGGCGATACCCATTCGCTTGAAATAGTGATAAAGTTCCGATAGATGGATAACATTGGTGAAAACGCGGGAGGGGAAGAGGGAATTTTGTAGGTGTGCGCAAACGTTTGCTCAGCTCGAAGGGAGTGGAATTTTGAAAGCGTTAACAATAAGAGAGGAGCTTAATTGTGCGATGAAGCTTGCGCCTTCTGTGGCGGAGCCGCTAATAGGTACACAGGGCGAGGAAAAGAATTTCTGCGTGCATCCGGTAAGGCCGGGACGGTCCTGCGGCATGACACATACGGGGGAGAATCGGGCATGACCATTCGTAATCTAACGCAGCTGTTGACGACCGAGCAGGCGGAAGGCCGCGGCATCACCTTCCTTCAAGGCGGGGGAGAGACCTATCGACTCGAGTATCGGGACCTGTATCGGCGAGCATCCATCGTTCTTGGTCACTTGCAATCGACCGGGCTCAAGCGTGGCGACGAGCTTGTCATTCAAATTGAGCATAACCGGTTATTCGTGCTCTGTTTCTGGGCTTGCGTGCTTGGCGGCATCATTCCCGTGCCGCTCCATTCGGGGGCAGGCGGTGAGAACAAGAAGAAGCTCGTCGGCGTCTGGAAGAAATTGAACAACCCGTCGCTCATTACCGACGCCGCGGACGGGCTGCGCCGCACGCTTGCCGGTGACGCCGGATCGGACGAGGAGCGGGGCTTGCTTGCGGGAATAGCCGCCAACCTGCTGGATGCCGAGTTGGCGGACCGCCCCGGCGACCCCGGCGAACGCTTCGAGTCGACCCCGGAGGACATCGCCTTCATTCAGTTCTCATCCGGCTCCACGGGAGAGCCGAAAGGCGTTGTATTGACGCACGGCAATTTGCTTGCGAACATGCGGGCCATCATCGACTGTTCCGGAGCGAGCGGCGGCGATTCCTCGCTGAGCTGGATGCCGATGACTCACGACATGGGGCTGATCGGCTTCCACTTGACGCCTATCATGGCCGGAATGAATCACTATTTAATGCCGACGGCCTTATTCGTCCAACAGCCGACCTTATGGATGCAGGTCGCGCATGAGCGGAGAATTACGACGCTGGCCTCGCCGAATTTCGGCTATAGGCATTTCCTTGCCCATTACAAGAAGGATCGGGCTTCGGAATGGGATCTATCTTGCGTACGGTTGATCTTCAACGGAGCCGAGCCGATCTCCGCCGGTCTATGCCGTCAATTCCTTGATGAGCTGTCCGATTACGGCTTGCGGCCAACGGCCATGTTCCCCGTCTATGGCATGGCGGAAGCGAGTTTAGCCGTTACTTTCCCCGTCGCGGGCGCACCGCTGGCTGTCGTTGAGATCGAGCGCGGCTCAAGGATCGGCGAAGCTGTCGTCATGCAAGACGAAGGGGCTGTATCGGCGGAGGGGGGAGCTTCGGGCTTGACGTTCTTGGAGCTGGGTCGTCCCGTCACAGACTGCGAAGTCCGCATTTGCGGCGAAGACGACCAGCTTTATCCCGAAGACGTGATCGGCGAAATTCAGATCCGCGGCAGCAGCGTAACCCGGGGTTACTATAACGACGCGGTATCGACGCGCCAGGCATTCGCCGCGGAAGGCTGGCTGCGTACCGGGGATCTGGGCTTTATGCGCGATGGGAGGCTCGTCGTGACGGGGCGTAAGAAAGACGTGCTGTTCGCGAATGGTCGAAACATCTATCCCCATGATCTGGAGGAGATGCTGCAGGATGCCGCAAATTCGCCTGTTCGGCGAGTCGCGGCGTGCGGCGTCTTCAATGCGGGCACGCAGTCGGATGATCTGATCGTCTTCGTCGTATTCCGCGGTGCGACGCAGACTTTCCTGCCTGTTGCCGATTGGGTGAGCGAGCAAATTCGAAGACATGCCGGAATCGACCCGCTGCACGTGCTGCCAATCCGGCAGCTGCCTCGGACGACGAGCGGGAAGCTTCAGCGGTATTTGCTGGCTCGGCGCTTCGGGGACGGCGCTTACGCGAAGGAGCTTCGAGAGCTTGAGGGAGCGTTGGCGAGTATCGTTCAAGAGCGCAGGGCCGTCTCGTGGGCGGATAACGAACTGGATCGCGACATCCAGCGGATCGGCACACAGGTGCTGCGCGTGGAGAGCGTAAGCATGGACGATTCCTTCTTCGCGCTAGGCGGAAATTCGCTGAAGGCTGCCATGTTCATCTCGGCCGTCCACGAACAGCTAGGCGTCCGGCTGTCGATGCGTGAGCTGTACGCCGCTTCGACGTTCCGAGCGATTGCGGACCTCGTTCGGCAGGCGGGACCAGCGATGCCAGCCATCGTTATTCCGTCTGTGTCTAGGCAGGGGCATTACCCGCTGACGTCAGCTCAGCTGCCGATCTATATGCAGGAGCAGTTAGAGAACATCGGCACGAGCTACAACATTCCCGCTGCCTTTGCGATCGAGGGTCCTTTCCGGACCGAGGACGCGGAACGGGCGTTCCGACAATTGATTGACCGCCACGACGCGCTGCGCATTTCGTTTCATGCTGTTGAGGGCGAAACCGTTCAACGTCTAAGCGATGTTCCTATTTCGTTCCATATCGAGATTATTGCCGCGGATGAAACTGAACTGTCCGGCTTGATTCGCGGCTTCGTGCGTCCTTTTGACTTGACTGCGTCGCCGCTGTTTCGCGTTGCTGTAATTGCAGTGGCTGAAGATCGACATCTGCTGCTGATCGACGTCCATCATGTCGCATGCGACGGCATCTCGATGCAGGTGCTTATAGAGGAGTTCGCCCGGCTATACGCAGGGGAGCCGCTTGCTCCGCTTGGGGCTTCCTATTTGGATTATGCCGCATGGGAGCGGGAAGCGGCGATGAGCGGCAGCTTCGACCGGGACCGAGATTATTGGCAGCAGCGTATGAGCAGTTTACCGTCGTGGCGGATGCCCGCGGATTTCACGCGTCCGGCAAAACGTGATTTCGTGGGCGCTGCCGTAACGTTTGCTTTGCCCGAAGAACCGGTGGTCCGGATTCAACGTCTGGCTGAAGCCCAAGGCGTGTCTGTATATGCCGCTTACTTGGCGGTATACATCTTGCTGCTGCACCGCTATGGAGCAGGCGAGGACATTGTCATCGGTGCGCTGTTTTCCGGGCGGGATCATTCGGAAGTACGGCGGACGGTGGGGATGTTTAACCGATTCCTGCCGATCCGCGCTTCGCTTGCGGAAGGGGAAGCTTTCGAGAAGCTGCTGCTGCAGGTGAACGAGACGCTGATGGATGCGTTCGAGCATCCGCATTATCCGTTCGGAGATGTCTCTTCGCTCAGCTTGCCGGGGGACCGGCCGAACAGCGCGCTTTACGATACAATGCTCATTTTGCATAACCAGTCTGAAGGAACGAGCAGCTTCGCGACAAGCGGAGCCAGATTTAGCCGATTGGACATTCGAACGGAGACATCCAAGCTGGACTTCAAGCTGGATTTGTTCCCGGCGGCCGGCGGAGGCATGGAGGCGGTACTGGAATACAGCACCTGTTTGTTCAAGCCGGAGACGATGCAGCGGCTGGCGGAGCGGTTCGTCCTGCTGCTGGAAGCGGTCGTCGCGGAGCCCGGCGTTCGAATCGGCTCGATAGACTTGCTCGCCGAAGACGAGCGCATGAAGCTGACGAACACGTTCAATGCGACCTCGGCGCCCTACCGGTCGAACGTGATGCTTCATGAGCTGGTGGAAGAGCAAGCCGCCCGGATGCCTGAGCGCAGAGCGTTGACGTTCGGCGACGCCGCCGCGCTAACCTACGGAGATCTGAATGGGCATGCGAACCGGCTGGCGAGGCAGCTCCGGCGCAAGGGTGTCGGCAAGGAGACGATCGTGGCCGTGGCGATGGAGCGTTCAGCGGAGATGATGATTGGACTGCTGGCGGTATTGAAAGCGGGCGGCGCGTATATGCCGCTGCCGCCAGAGCTGCCGCCGCAGCGGATGGCTTACATGTTGGCGGACAGCGGAGCGCGGCTCGTGCTGACGCAAGGCGGGCTCGCGGGCAAGATGACGGAAGCGCTGGCGGGGACGGGAGCGGAGCTGCTTGTCGTGCAGGCTGGCTGCGGGATTCATGGCGAGTCTGATGCCGACTCGCTAGCAAGCGCGGGAGGGAAGCAGTCCGTCGGCGAGGCCGGCGACGGGATTCGTACTAAGACTGCCGCCAATGCGGAGGCGGACGAAGCAGGGAACCTGACCCGCGAAGGAACGCCTCGAAGCGCGGCGTACGTCATCTACACGTCCGGCTCGACGGGCGTGCCCAAAGGCGTGCTGGTGGAGCACCGGTCGGTGGTCAACCGGCTGAGCTGGATGCAGAATGCCTACCCGCTGGGCGAGCGCGACGTGATTTTGCAGAAGACGCCTTACAGCTTCGACGTCTCCGTATGGGAGC
>NZ_JBHMDO010000013.1:0-798 GCF_042431225.1 Paenibacillus aurantiacus
GATTAGGATGTCTTGAACACCACGGTTACGCAGGTCGTTGAGCACACTGAGCCAGAACTTGAGGACTCGTTCTCCCCAATCCACATGCCCAGTACGTCCTTATTGCCGTCTAAATCAATGCCAATGACCATGTACGCCGCCTTGTTCACAATGGCGCCGTCTTGCTTCACTTTGTAGTGGATGGCGTCCATAAAGACGACCGCATAAATGCCCTGCAGCGGCCGATTCTGCCATTCTTTGATGAGGGGGACAATCTTGTTCGTCACGTTCGAGATCATCGTTGGCGAGACGTCAATGCCGTACAGCTGATTCAGGTGGTCCTGGATATCCCGTGTGCTGACACCTTTGGCGTACATAGCGATGATCTGGTCCTCAATGCCGGTCACGGTGGACTGATGCTTTTTCACGATGACAGGCTCGAACTCGCCGTTACGGTCTCGTGGGACGCTAATCTCGACGTCTCCGTACTCGCTCGTTACGGTCTTCTTGCTCTTGCCGTTACGGCTGTTAGACGTCGTTTTGCTCTTCACGTCGTGCTTCTCGTAGCCCAGCTCCGTGTCCAATTCCGCCTCCAGCATCGATTGCAGCGTCTCTGCAAACAGCTCTTTCAGTGCGGATTGCACATCGTCCATCGTCTTGAGGTTATTCTCCTTCACAAACGCCTTCACTTGTTCCTTATTGAATCTCGCCATAGGTGCCATCCTCTCAAACCAACCTTTCTCTCATTGTAATCTAAAATTCGGTTTGAGAGTTTACACAAACCAGCTAATATAATGTCAAGCGTTTCACGAAAAATAT
>NZ_JBHMDO010000014.1:0-897 GCF_042431225.1 Paenibacillus aurantiacus
GATTAGGATGTCTTGAACACCACGGTTACGCAGGTCGTTGAGCACACTGAGCCAGAACTTTGAGGACTCGTTCTCCCCAATCCACATGCCCAGTACGTCCTTATTGCCGTCTAAATCGATGCCAATGACCATGTACGCCGCCTTGTTCACAATGGCGTCGTCTTGCTTCACTTTGTAATGAATAGCGTCCATGAAGACGACCGCATAAATGCCCTGTAGCGGCCGATTCTGCCATTCTTTGATGAGGGGTACAATCTTGTTCGTCACGTTCGAGATCATCGTCGGCGAGACGTCAATGCCGTACAGATGATTCAGGTGGTCCTGGATATCCCGTGTGCTGACACCTTTGGCGTACATGGCGATGATTTGGTCCTCAATGCCGGTCACGGTGGACTGGTGCTTCTTCACGATGACAGGCTCGAACTCGCCGTTACGATCGCGAGGTACTGCAATTTCCAGCTCACCGTACTCGCTCGTTACGGTCTTTTTGGACTTCCCGTTGCGGCTGTTGGACGTCGTTTTACTCTTTACGTCATGCTTTTCATAGCCCAGTTCTGTATCCAATTCCGCCTCCAGCATCGATTGCAGTGTCTCTGCAAACAGCTCTTTCAGTGCGGATTGCACATCGTCCATCGTCTTGAGGTTGTTCTCCTTCACAAACGCCTTCACTTGTTCCTTATTGAATCTCGCCATGGGTGCCATCCTCTCAAACCAGCCTTTCTCTCATTGTAATCTAATTTCGGTTTGAGAGTTTACACAAACCAGCTAATATAATGTCAAGCGTTTCACGAAAAATATTTTCTCTGTTAATATAGAAAAAGGCAATACGAAACTAATCCCAGCATCAACTGGAGTTATGTGTAATATTAGCCTTTTTAAGGATCAAGAGGGGCGGTA